>CAZJLG010000277.1:0-2254 GCA_964546665.1 uncultured Candidatus Bathyarchaeia archaeon | reverse complement strand
GCCGTCACTTGCACCCTCAAAAATCGTCCTAAACTTCTCTTCACTCTCTTTTAGGATGTCCTCAAACTCTTTGCGCTCAGTCACGTCTCTGAAGAAGCCTATCAAGTATTGAGAGTTCCCGATTTCCATGAACTTAGAACTGATGTCACAGTAGACTACTGTTTTGTCCTTTCGCAGAATCGCCATGTTTCGTGTAATAGAAACTTTTCCTTCAAACTGTTTCTGGAACTGATCCATGGCATAATCCAAATTCTCCGGAGGAACAATATCAGCAACTCCTAACTGGGACAACTCGTCAACAGAGTAGCCAGTCAACTCATATATTCGAGCATTTGCGAAAACAAATTTATGTGTTTTAGGGTCTGCAGCGACGATGCCGTCGGTTGAGCCATCAAAAATTGTCCTGAACTTTTCTTCACTCTCTTTTAGTGCACTTTCAGTTTTCTTGCGTTCCGTTACGTCCCGAGTTACGCCAATTATCTCGACGTTTCCATCTCTTTTAACAGGAATAGTGGTTGCTTCAACAGTAACTAGGCTGCCGTCCTTTCGTACCATTTCCAGCTCAAGGGGTCCACTTAATTCTCCGAACATGGTTGCCTTGAAGTCTTCCATGATTTTGGGTATCGAGTCTGGCTGAACAAGAAGTTCCAACAGGTTTTTTCCAATCAGCTCTTCCTTTTTGTAGCCAGTCAGCTCTTCTGCCTTTTTGTTTCCATCAATAAAATTGCCAACAACATCCTGCACCCAGATGGCTTCAGGCGCATTATACATGAAATAGTTAAACCGCTCTTCAGAAGCTTGAAGTTTCTCCTCAGCCAGCTTCTGCCCAGTGAGGTTACGAAATATCACCAGAATAGCGGGTTGACCTCTATACATTATCCGCGCAGGCGTCAACTCATAAAGCAGCTTTCTTCCAACTTCTGGGACTAGCTCAATGGTGTACGGTGGGGTGAGCTTTCCCCTCTTAAAGTTCTCCAGATTCTTTGTCATAACAGCTTTGCTCTCATCCGGGACAATGGCGCTTTCAAGAAAGTTTTTTCCAACAAGCTCCTCTCGGGGGAATTCCAGTATTTCTTCCGCAGATTGAGAAAGTTCTAAAAGATTGCCCGTCAAATCTATGATTACAATGGGGTCAACCATAACTTCGAATAACCGTCGAAAATGGCTGCGTGACTGTTTTAGTTCTTCTTCAGTGCGCAGGAAGTCTGTGAGGTCTTTGCCCGTTGCTTGTGCCCCCACATAGTTTCCGTCGTCATCAAAGATTGCAACCACGTTCCACGCTACTGTTCTTGTTCCCTGTGGGCTTTCCACACGGATGATGGAGCCTTTAACCTGACCCTTGCTTTTGACCATCTCTTGAAGGTTACGTTGGGATCGTCCTACGTCTTCAGGGTAAATGTAATCGGAAAAAGGAGTTCCTATAAGTTCTTCGCTTGGTTTGTCCCAGAACTCAACGGCTGCGTCATTCGCAAAGACAATATCGCCGTTTTTGTCAACACTCACAATTAGGTCATGCATGAGTGTGCGGATGATGAGAGGGTAGTTGTCTCTCATTTTCTTTACATAGTCTTCTCTCACTGTATCTCCTTCGTTTTTCGTCAAGCGTTTTTTGTGCGCAGACACGGGTCTACCCATCTATGAGTCCCACCCGTTTTCTAGCGCATTTTCCGGAGTTTTTGCGATTAATTCAAAGTTCCCGAAAGCACATAATTCTTCTAAGCGTTCGTACATTCTCTTTTTGGCTCCCAGAAAGGACAGAATGTTTCCAATTCGGTCTATATACCGTCTTTATGCCGTCACTTTATTTACTTTTCGGTAAAACATGACCCCCAATCCGTTTCTAAAAACCAAAAATTGTAGCGTTATTTCCTCATAATCTCATTCATTGTATTGGCGCTATAAGTTTTACGGATTACTAATACACTTTTTGAGTAACTGATATTCAGCGGCTTCTACAACGTATTCTTTATTCATTTCACCCAGTTAAACCTGCTAGCGTAATTCAACAGTTAACAATGAACAAACTGAACCAGTTACAGGGCAACCAACAGTTAACGGCACAGACACCGTAACAGCTAAAAGTGTATATGAGGATGAAACTTCTCAAATCAGTTCATGAGATGTCTCGAAGCGGGAATAACCAAAACTTGATGGAGTAAAAGTTCATGTCAAAGCTTGAAGTTGTGAAAAAAGAAGGAAACGAATTTATTGTAAAAGTGCCTGGAAGACAGGAACCAGTTAGAATAGAAGATAC
>CAZJLG010000276.1:0-2255 GCA_964546665.1 uncultured Candidatus Bathyarchaeia archaeon | reverse complement strand
CTTCCTAATAGAGGTACATTGTTGAAAACAGTATTTTTTTCTTAAACTGCCAACCTGTTAACGTCTTTTTTCTGGGTGACCTTTTTCACTTCTTCTGCGCCGTCGTAGACTGCCTTCGCCATCTTCTGCTTAAACTTGTCCAGCCGCTCTTTCAGTTCAGGGTTAGACAAGGCCAGTATCCTCGCGGCTAGGAGCGCAGCATTTTCTGGCTTAGCAACGTAGGCAACAGGTATCCCCTTCGGCATCGCAGTGGAAGAAAACACCTTAGCGCCCCCATGCTCGTCAGAGTCTGGAGGACAAGCAACAACCGGACATAGCGTATAGCCAGCAACAACGCCTGAAAGAGCATCTGACAAGCCAGCCACAGTAATGTAGACGATGCTGTCGCCGCTCTCCTCATACTCCCTCAAATCCTTCAACAGCTTCTCCGGAGTCCTATGAGCAGAGGCAACATCATAAACACACTTGACTGGGAAACCCTCCTTTTTGAGAAAAGCCTTAATTTTGGATGCAAAGTGAAGGTCCCTTGGAGACCCCATCAGAACAACAATCTTCTCTTCTGGCATACCTATACACTCGTTAAATGGTTGGATTAAAGTTTTGGTCACAGAACCCCCGTTTATTCCCACTGCTTCCGGATGGTTTCGCTTTTGCGGGTTGCAGCCTCAACAGCCCTTACCAGCGCCTGCCTGACTTGGCTGCCCTCAAGCTCGTAGATGGCTTCGATGGTGGTTCCGCCGGGCGTCGTAACCCTGTCCCGTATCTGAGCAGCTGTCTGACCTGACTCCAACACAAGTTTTGCTGTCCCAAGAACCGCCTGACCTGCACTAATCAAAGCCAAGTCTCGAGGCAAACCAACCTTCAATCCAGCGTAAATGAGCGCCTCAACTATGATAGAGAGGTATCCTGGACCGCTTCCGCTCACGGCAGTCACAGCATCCATGTGCCGCTCGTCAACTTCCATGCTGATTCCCATCACGCCCAAAAGCTCCTTGACCTTGCTTTTGTCTTCTTTGGTTACGTCATCGTCGCAGCAGTAGGCAGTAAAGGACTCCTGAACCAGAATAGCAAGATTCGGCATCATCCTAACAAACCGGGCTTTAGGCACCAGCCGTTTACAGAAGCCAACAGTAACCGCGGCAGCTGACGAAATCACCAGTTTCCCTTCAACTTCTTTGCGTATCTCCTTCAAGACAGCCGCTACAATATTCGGCTTAACACACAAAAAGACAACCTCAGCCTCTAGGGCAGCCTTCCTGTTGTCGCTGGTCACGGCTACCCCAGCCCTTTCCAGTTCAGCAAGCGTTTCTGTCTGCATGTCCGCGGCTGTTAATTTACCGTCATATCCGCTCTTCTGCAGGCTCTTAATTATGGCTCCGCCGATCACGCCTGCGCCTATCACTGCAACACTATCTCTCATCCAATTTTCCCGTCCATAACCTGTTGTCTAACCTTTCCGAAGCTCCTTACTAATAAAATCTTCTTGACCAAATTTTCCCCAAAATGTTCGAATTCAAGAAAAGATTCGGCAGTTGCAATGGACAATTCAACAAAATTTTCCCTTCTCTTCCTGAAGAACCAAAAAACCTTGTTTACGCTCCGTTTTTGTCATATTATGGTTTCCGTAATACGGCTTTATTTTGGTTGAATCCGATTTCTGTTGTTCAGGAAAACATGAGCTGACTGGAGAAGCTTATGCAAGTCCTAAATAACAGTCACTTGAAAGTCAGGAGAGCAGAATTTGGACTACTTTGGAGAAGACGAAGAGGTTATCAGCGGCAAGAAATGGAACTGGAAAAACTTCAAATCCACCAAAGACTATCCGGTTTCAGACAACCTTCTTGAATGGGTCATAGGACAGGAACGGGCACTAAATGAGTGCTACTTATGCTTGAAAGAGTGGGTCCACAAACTCAAGAATCTCAAAGAAGAAAAATGGTATGAAGCATGGACAGACCCAGACAAAGAGAAACCGCAAATAACCAAAACTGCGCCCCCTGGACCATACCTGCTTCTTCTGGGAGACCCTGGAACAGGAAAATCGTTGATAGGCAGAGCCCTTTCTGTGCATCTGACAGACCTTTACAAGAAAGAGGACATCCAGCTTCAAGATGTGATTTGCTGGCAAAACGAGATAGTTCCCAGTGAACCAAAAATCTCCTGTCATCCTGCTGGAGAAGGAAAAAGGATTATCCTGAAACAGAAACTGAAAGAAGCAAAGAAACAGTTTCTTCAGCGGCTCGGCGTCAAAGCCA
>CAZJLG010000275.1:0-2264 GCA_964546665.1 uncultured Candidatus Bathyarchaeia archaeon | reverse complement strand
TTTATTACTTTATAGTAATATTTATATTGGATGAACTACCATTATTACTTCACGGTAATAAAAGAGTGAGGCTACATGAGCTTAAAACTACAACTAGTCCGCGACAACAAAGTAATCCTCGAAATCCCCCTATCCCCCATGGACTGGCCAAAAGACAAACTTGAAACAGAATTCAAAGCATTCGAAAAAGACTTCCAAAAATTCTCCAGCATGTTCGACGCCCTATCCAACCAAACCCGACTAAAAATGATGCAACGACTAGTCCAAGAAGAAGACAGCACAATGAACTTCGCAGACTTCATGCGCGACCTAGATTTGAACCCAAAAACCGTTTGGGAGAACTCGAAAAAACTCAGCGACGGCGGATTTCTAACAAAAACAGGCAGAGGAACCTACAGCTGCTCAGAATTCAGCCAATCAGCCTTCCTGACCTTAAGCCTCGCCCTACGCCGACTACTAGAATCTCTAGAAGAGATAGAGAATTTGAGGAGGTGAAAAGATCGTGTCAGAAGAAGACAGATGGTCTAAAAGAGGATTGCCCTTCTTTAGAGGCGGTCTAGGAGACATAGAAGACGCCTTCAAAGAAATGGAAGAACTGATGACAAAACAGTTCGAGAACCTATCCAAGATTGCACCCGAAGACCTAGCCCGCGAAAAAACACTGCCTGACGGAACACAAGTGAAAAGCTGGGGACCCTTCGTGTACGGCTACAGCGTAACCATGGGTCCAGACGGAAAACCAAAAGTAACAGAATTCGGAAACCTCGCACCCGAAACAGGCGCAGAACAACCGCAAGTCGAAGAGAAGCGGGAGCCACTGGCAGACGTTATACCTGCAGACAACGAAGTCAGAGTCATAGTTGAGTTGCCCGGTGCAGAAAAGAAAGACATCAAACTCTCCGGAACAGACGCCAAATTAACGATTTCAGTTGACACCACTGAACACAAATACTACAAAGAAGTTGAACTGCCCTTCAAAGTAGACGTCAAAAAGGCGACATCAAACTACAAGAACGGCGTACTAGACATCACCGTCCCCAAAAAGAAAGAAGAGACAACCAAAAGCGAGCCCATAAACATAGAGTAAGCAAGCCTCCTTCCACCCTTTACCTTGCTTCTCTTTTTCTTTTTCTGCTAAACCGGAAGGAACCAAGTTTTCGTTCATTTCTCAAAGAATGTGGCTGCTTTTAGCTTCGAAAACGAAACCGTCTTATATGGACACTTAATTAGACCGTAGATACCTTTAAATCGTGAAGCCAAAACCTATAAACGATACGAAACAAAAGTTGACGAGAGGATTCGTATGAGCGAAATGGCCACCAAAATCTTGGAAGAAAGCCTAGGAAAAATAGTTCTTGTTAGGCTAAGAGGCGGAAAGAAACTGCGAGGAAGACTCAAGGGATTCGATCAGCACCTCAACTTAGTTTTAGATGAAACAGACGACACCACAGATGTAGAGAACGTAAGCAAACTTGGCGCAATCATCGTCCGTGGCGACAACGTGGTAATAATCTCTCCTCCCCCAAGGTGACATCAGGTGGGAAAAATCAGCAAAGGCACCTCCTCTTTTGGTAAACGTGCCCATAAAACTCTTCACATCAAATGTAGACGCTGCGGCAAAAGAGCATACAACGTGAAACAGAAACAGTGCGCAGCCTGCGGCTACGGAAACACAACAAGAATCAGAAGCTACTCGTGGCAAACCAAGACCCTGAACAGGGCAAGACTCCTCTAACCACAACAACCCTGATTCACATAATGCTGCAGTTCTTTGGCACTTTCTTGCCGCATATTAGACTCCTAATAAAAGTACATTGTTGAAAACAAACTTTTTTCAGAAAACTTCTCGCATAGCACAAGCTTTGTGCCTAAGGTTCACATTTACATTAAAAATCTGAAGAAAGATAAAAAAGAAAGAAAAGTACGAAGAACTACTTCTTCGTAATTCTTTTGAATTCTTCGAAGGCCTGTTTTGCCTCTTCCACCGAAGCCTTATCTTCTAATGTCGAGATGTCACCGATTGATTGTCCAGCAACAAGCGCTTTCAGGACTCTGCGCATGATTTTGCCGCTTCTAGTCTTTGGAAGTTTTGCTACAAAGTATATTTCTTCAGGCGTTGCGAGGGGACCCACAGTTTTTCGCATGTGGTTTCTCAATTCTTTTTCAAGCTCCTCGCTTGGCCTGTATCCTTCCTTCAGAACAGCGAAGACCACAATTGTTTCTCCCTTGATTTCATGAGGCTTGCTGGCAACTGCTGCTTCTGC
>CAZJLG010000274.1:0-2284 GCA_964546665.1 uncultured Candidatus Bathyarchaeia archaeon | reverse complement strand
TCTTTGATGTTTCCGATTGTTAGGTCTTCTCTCTCGGAGTAGAAGCAGGGGATTACGTCTCCGTTCTCTAGGACGCTCAAGTATCCTCCGAAGAGGAAGTAAATACATGTGGCAGTTTTTGTTTTACTGAACCACTCGCAGAAGCCTTCTGGGTCCCGTTCTTTGTAGATTCGGAGGTAGTGGGGGCAGTGTATATTGAAGTCGAACTCGACCTTGTATTGCCTGTGGGCCAAGTCGTAGAGGTGATTCAGGAACACTTCATACTGTTCAGGCGTCGGCTCCAAATCCAAATTATGTTTGGCTCTTCCGGTGGGAACAAGATGGTTGAACCAAACAAACCTAGCGTGATATTCCTCGGCCAAATTAACTATGTGGTCGGCTTCGTTGAGGTTGCGGTTTGTAATTGCCATAGATAAACCGTTCAGGATTCCGTTTTGTGACAGCTTCTGGATTGCCGACAAGGCTGCCTTGTAAGAGCCTTTTCCTCTCAGTGAGTCGTTGGCTTTTTCTGAGCCATCTATGCTGATTGACGTGTAGACGTCATACTTGGTTAGCTTGTCAAGGATTTCTCCATCAACGTAGTATCCATTAGTCAGAAGCAGCACGTCAAGCCCCACGTCTTTTGCGTGTGCAATAATCGTGAAAAGGTCTTTCCGTACAAGCGGCTCTCCGCCCTTTATCCCAAACCATTGAGAGCCGAAATCGTAAATCTGGTCAACGAGCTTCAGTCCCCATTCTGTGTCCAGTTCGTCTGGGGACCGCTGCATGTTCGCGTCTACGTTGCAGTATACGCAGTTGTAGTTGCAGGCGCCAGTGGCTCTCCAAGAAGTAATCAGTAAGGGACCTTTCTGCGGTTTTTTTGGGGGACCAGGACATGACATTTTGGATCAGATCCATCCAGATTAACAAAAGGTTAGGGGGATTGCGGGTTAAAAATGGTTCCGTTTTGTGGACGCTCAGATTTGGGGTTGTGAAGCATCATTTTTGATGGGTGTACAGAAGATTATTTAGGGACACTATTTTATGTAAATTTAAGTCTACAATGTGACCTAGGAGAGAAGTATAGCTGATTCTATTGATGACTACTGCTCCGCCTCCGCATTCGCCTTGGGGAATATCAGGGAGACTTCCCCCGCTGGGGCTACTGTTTGTTGCGGGGTCTCTAGAAAAAGCGGATTTTGAGGTGCAACTTCTTGACAATTATCACATCAGAAAACCACTCGAGCAGATCAAACAAGAAATCAGAAGGCTTGAGCCTGAGATAGTTGGGATAACTTGCGGTTCTGTAACGTATCGACCATGCATTGAAACAGCTAAAGCAGTAAAGGAGGCGCTTCCTTCCTGCAAGATTGTGGTCGGCGGATGGCAGCCTTCGTACATGCCTGAAAGCCTGCTGCAGCACACAGAGATAGACTACCTTGTTAGGGGAGAGGGTGAGAATGCGATGGTGGAGCTTGCAACCAAAATTACAGAAGGTGAGGACAGGTCAGCTATTGCCAAGATTCCGGGTGTCGCCTTCAGGCATAACGGAAAAACAGTCATGACTCCTCCCAAGCTCATTGAAGATGTTGACCAGATTCCTTTTCCTGCAAGGCACCTGTTACAGATGGACATCTACGATAGGGCTGCGCCATATTTTGATGCGAAGCCTATGGACCACATGAATGTGGTGCGGGGTTGCCCACACAATTGCGCGTACTGTGAGACCAAGAAGCTGTGGGGGTCAAGGGTCCGCGCCTTTAGTCCAGCCAGAGTTGTGGCTGAAATCGAGGATTTAGCCCAGAATTATGGCACAAGGGGAGTCTATTTTGTGGGCGACAACTTCACGATTAACAAGAAGCGGACATCAGAGCTATGTAAGCTGATGAAGAAGGAGAAGTTGGATATCGAGTGGGTTTGTGACAGCAGAGTTGATCAGGTTTCGCGTGAGCTGCTGCGGGATATGAAGGCTGCTGGATGCCGGACAATATGGTTTGGGGTAGAGTCGGGTTCGCCCAGAATTTTGGAGAAACTAGACAAAAAAATAACTAAGGAGCATATTGTCCGCACCTTCAAGCTTTGCAAAGAAGAGGGAATACAGATAGCAACGTCCTTCATGCTTGGGATACCCGGAGAAACAGTTGAAGACATGGAAGCCACCTTCAAGTTTGCGAGGAAGCTGGACCCTGACTGGTGCCAATTTAATGTGTTTGTGGCTGTTCCAGGTAGTGCTCTGTACAGGGAAGTCATAGAAAAGAAGCTCTATGACAGGACTGAAGACTTTGTGACCTATGTCAAAACCGAC
>CAZJLG010000273.1:0-2284 GCA_964546665.1 uncultured Candidatus Bathyarchaeia archaeon | reverse complement strand
ATTAAGCCAGTGTTTTCGAGGAGATACAGAAAACTGTCAAACACAAAAAAGCATCTGCCCTTCAGCGAACTCATACCCACAGCCGACAAAAGCTACCGATGCGACGACACAAAATGTAAAGGCTGTGGAATCTGCGCACAAGTCTGCCCTGTAGACAACATCAAAATCGTCAACAACAGGCCTGTGTGGAAGCACCATTGCGAAACCTGCTACGCATGCTACAACTGGTGCCCAAACGATGCAATCTACGGTGAAATAGTGAAATACAATGATCATCGTCACCATCCAGACGTTAAACTGGCGGACCTGACGAAACAGAAGGAATTAAGCTAGTTTTGCCAAGATTTCTTCTCTTTTAAACAAGGTTACACCAATCCTGAACACTACAAAATCGACGACCACAAAGACTGCTGTGAGCAGCGCAATAATTACGGGTCCAAAGATTACTGCTCCTGCAACTTGCCCGAATACTAATGCGAGAATAGGAAGCAACAAAATAACGCTGATTTGTTGAGCCTCCCTGAAACCTTTAACGCGCGAAGAGATTATTACCGTTAAACCTATGCTTGCCAGAGCCACAGTTGGGGCTAAACCTAAAATCATCAGAATCCAGTCAAGGTTTGGAAGCACTATCATTCCGTCTAAGATGCCGAAAGATAGCACATCAAACATCAGCGAATATACCGCAAACGAGACTATTGTTACAAGCATGGATGGAACAAAGGAAACCAGCATCTTTCCAAAGAGCAATTCACTATCCGATATTGGCGTAGCAAGTAAAGCCTCGATTGTTTTTCGCTCCTTCTCTCCAGCGAAACTGTCTGACGCTATAACACTTGATGCCATCAACGGAATGATCAGAAAGAACGGAGCCAAAAAATACAATGCCAGCACATAAACCATAGACTGCATATCAGTCATCCCTGCAAGCAGCTTTTGCACAGATGCAGGCAAGTTTTGAATTAACGCCTCACCCCCAGTGGGTTGTAGTTGTGATGCAGGAACCAAGCTAGGAATCGAGGTTATTATCACTGGAAGAACCACAGAAATCACAACAGGAAGTACAATTATGGGCAAAAGGACCTGCCAGTTCCTTCTGATTTCAATCCAGTCTTTTCTGAAAACCAGCTTTGCTTTATCAAATCTCATTGTTGCTCCTCCTTAATCAGCTTAAGATAAGCTTCCTCAAGGGATGGACGAACAACATTAACAGACAGAATCAGGCCATCTGCATCAACAACATTTTTCACAACTTGAGGCGTTCCAGACTGAACATCATCCAAGGTCACCGTAATCGTGGAAGTTGAGGTGTCAGCATCTACTTGCTTAACCTGAGTAACGCTTTTTGCTGCTTCAACAATCGCAGACGAGAGCTTTTTTAGTCTAATTTCGATTTTTGGATTGCCAGCTATTCTGTCTCTCAGCTCGTCAGGTGTTCCTACGATGATGCTTTTGCCTTTGTTGATTATCATAACTCTGCTGCATAATCTTTCAGCATCCTCAAGATGATGAGTACACAGCAGGATGGTGCTTTTTTCATGCTGACTGAGCTTCGCTATAAGGTCTCTGACTTCTTTTGATGACTCAGGGTCTAAAGACGAGGTGGGCTCATCCAAGAAAAGGATTGGAGGCTTGTGTACAAGCGCCCTTGCGATTGCCAGCTTCTGTTTCATTCCCTTCGAAAATGTTGCTGCCTTTTCGTTTCTACGTTCCCACAACCCAAAAAAGTCAAGCAGTTTCTTTATTCTGTTCTGTTTCTCTTTTGGTTCTGAGAGACCATATGCTTGTGCAAAAAAGTCCATGTTCTCGTATGCTGTCAGTCTTTCGTAGAGGCTTGGATTTTCTGTCAGAATCCCCACAGTCTGCCTTACCTGAAGCGATTCTTTGTCAATTCTGTATCCTCCAACTTTTGCCCAGCCTTCTGAGGCCGAAAATAGACCAGCAAGCATCCTTATGGTTGTTGTTTTTCCTGCACCGTTTGGACCCAAAAGACCAAAAACTTCACCTTCACCAACCTCAAAACTCAACTGATCAACCGCAATATAAGAACCGAAACGTTTTGTTAGCCCTTCAACCTCAATCACTGCCACAACAACCAGCCTCTTTTTAAAAATTGGAACCAATCATCTTTTGAAGCACGTTTGTTAGCCAATGAAAGCCCCAGCTATTGTGGTGTTCCTGAGAGAGTTAAACATTGCCTGTCATAAGGTGAAGACAATAGTTGAAGTTGTTAGCGGGCCCGAGGGGAATTGAACCCCTGACCTACGGGTTAAGAGCCTCAACC
>CAZJLG010000272.1:0-2325 GCA_964546665.1 uncultured Candidatus Bathyarchaeia archaeon | reverse complement strand
ACAACCGTTGTTGCCAGCATCACAGTTGTTGTTCTGCTAATGAGAAAACCCAAAAAAGTCTGGGTCTAAAACCCCAGCATCCTTTTTGTTTCCTCAATCTCTTTGAGCAGCAGCTGCCTCGGATAATTATAGAGCGGACCGCCAGGTCTCTCATTGTAGTATGGTCGGTTGCATCCTGGACACCCTGAAGTTAGAAAAGGCTCGCCCGTGTCTATGACTTCCAGCAGCAGTTCCTTAGAGACTCCGAAGCCTATGAGACAACCGATGCTGTCAAATGCCATGTTTTCAAATCGGGTTTTTCTGTGAGTTAAGAGGTAATGGGCAAGTTGAACACGCCGATAACTGCTTAGGGAAGGCTGAGAATTCTTTTCAAGAGCGGTTCCGGGAATCGGCGTAAAGGCAAATAATCCTGGATAGACGCCTGAGTCAACGCACCATTGAATCGTTTGGCAAGCTTCCTTCTCTGTTTCTCCAAGACCCACAATAATGTGCGTACTCACGGAGCCTTCGCCGAAAACTTCAACCGCTTCCTTCAAAGCCTTGCGCTGTCTCCCCCAGCGGTAAGGTCCACCAATGTCTCTTCCTTTAATCCTGTCAAAAATCTTCTCTGTGGCAGCGTCCAAGGCGATGCTTATCCTATTAACGCCAGCATCTACCCACTTTTTCATCTTCTGTCTGCTTAAGGGCTTACATGAAACGGAAATGGGCACCTTAACTTTAGACCTGATTTCCTTAACCAGACACAAAACATCGTCGAAAGCTTCTGGATAATTCAGTGATTGGATGCAAACTCGCTGAATTGCGCTATCTTTTGTGGCTGTTTCTATGCCGTCCATTACCTCTCTTGCAGGGAATGTGGGCCAGGTGACTCTGGAGAGCATGTCTGCCCTGCCCTTGCTCTCTCTGGCTTGAGGACAGAAACCGCAATTAGCGGAGCACTTTTCGTTTCGGCACATGAGCAAGTATGCCGTTGTGGGTTTAGCATCCAGTCTCCCTTTCAGCAAGCCGAGCACTATGGCTGAGCCTGTAGAGACGCGGACTCTTTCGGGCAAACATGGAGCACTCATTTGGTGGCACCGAACATTTCTGAAATCTGCACTGTAGTAACTTGATGCCTATATTTATCTCTACCAAAAATCTGTTAAGTAGTTCGCTTTCCATGTTTTCAAAAGTTTTTTAGAAGCCCTCACCTTGGTAAACTTGTATGCTACACCTAGACGCTGATACTGTATGGCAGATGCCGAAAAAGGAGCTAGTTTCGTTAATCGAGAGAGGCGCTTTTCCCAACCGAACAGGGAAAATTCGGTTCTATGCACCAAGTTTTGTCTACTACAAAAACAAATATTTCCATTCGCCTCACGATTCTTTTCCATCTATCTCAATCACAGGCTCCTCCTGTGCCCTGAAGTGTAAACACTGCAACGGCAAAGTTTTAGACACGATGGTTCCAGCCCTAAGCCCAGAAGCGCTCTTTGATGTCTGCGCACAACTGAAAAAAGATGGAGCGGCTGGCTGCCTCATAAGTGGAGGATGCCTTCCAGACGGCTCTGTCCCCATCGAAAGGTTCGTAGACGTCATCGCTCAGATAAAGAAGAATCTGGGTCTAACCGTTATTGTTCACACTGGAGTAATTGACCCTTCGACAGCAAAACGGTTGAAGGATTCTGGAGTTGACGCCGCGTTAATCGACATAATTGGCTCCGACGAAACAATCCGCGAAGTTTACCATCTGGACGTAAGCGTCGAAGACTATGACAAGTCCTTAAGGGCTTTCCATGACGCCGGAATCCCCTTTGTTCCGCATGTGCTTGTGGGGCTACATTACGGGGAACTGAGGGGCGAACTTGAAGCGCTGAAAATGATTGCACGATATTCGCCTTCAGCAGTAATAACCATAGCTTTCATGCCTATCCGTGGAACACCTATGGAAAAGGTGACTCCGCCTGAGCCAGAAGACATCGCAAAGATTCTGGTTTCTTCCAAGCTATTAATGCCCAATACTCCAACTGTTTTGGGGTGCATGAGACCTAAAGGTGAACATAGAAAACGAACTGACATGCTTGCAGTTAGAGCTGGAGTAAACGGCATAGCCTTCCCAGTTGAGGAAGCCGTCCAGTTGGCAGAATCACTGAATCTGGAAATCTCTTTCTCGTCTCTCTGCTGTTCCCAGATTTTTGGAGACATCCAGATTTGATTTTCTGAACTAACCACAGCCACATTTCTAGACTGCTTGCTGTAGTTGAATCGTTACGTTTTTAAGATAAACAGCTATCACAATACAATAACTGACTGAGGTGAAAAATATGGTCAAAGTAGAAGACTATG
>CAZJLG010000271.1:0-2341 GCA_964546665.1 uncultured Candidatus Bathyarchaeia archaeon | reverse complement strand
CATAGGAGAATCCTAATAATGAGACGCATAATAAAATCGAAAAAGGGAATTTCACCAATCCTTGCCACATTACTCCTGATCGTCATCGCAGTTGCAGCAGTAATAGTCACCTACGCTTGGGTCATCACCTTCACAGGAACCACAACACAAAATGCAGGAGCCGTGTTAAAGCTTGACAACGTAAGATTCTACACATCTGGAGACGACGATAGAATTGATATCGTGGTAAGAAACACGGGAACAGGCGATGCTACTGTTGATACGGTGTATGCTGGTGATTCAGCTTCAAACCTGATTGTTGAGACAGATTTAAGATTCAGAGATGCTGATGGCGTAAACACGCACGTGGTTGCTGCAGGTTCGACACTTACCATCACTTTCCTAGATTACCGATGGACCGCGGGAGAAACCTATTACTTCAACATAGCTACGGAAGAAGGATACAACCTTCCTTTCCCATATGAAGCATAATCCCCTTCCACTTTCCCCTTTTCCAAACAAAACTTAACCCACAGTCTTATACAATCCTTTTTTCATTACTATAAACCAGCAGATGATATAGCATGAACCAGATACTTGACGGCGCCCGAATCATTTTGTGCCTAAGTTTTCTGATTTATGCATCATGGAGCGACTACAAAACCAGAGAAGTAAGCAACAAAGTTTGGGCTATCATGGGACCTTTAGCCCTTGCCCTAACATCGTTCCAGATTTTGGTATACTCCTCACAGCCTCTTCAACTCATAATATCTTACGCCCTATCTTTCGCAATAACCTCAGGCTTAGCCATAGCCATCTTCTACGTTGGAGGCTTCGGCGGGGCAGACGCTAAGGCGCTGATGTGCATTGCTCTGGCGTTGCCTGTCTACCCCAGTCATCTTCTTCCACAGCCCATGGGCTTCGTTTCGCCCCTTTTCCCCATAACCATCTTCACTAACAGCGTTCTCCTAGGTGCCCTCAGCGTGTTCTACGCCCTCTTCCGTAACCTCATCTGGAAGCTCAGACACAGTGAAGACATTTTTGAGGGACTAGAAACAGAGTCTCTTGGTCGCAAAATTTTGGCGCTTTTCAGCGGCTACAAGGTGCAGATTTCTAAGCTGGAGAAAGGGCACATGTTTCCTCTGGAAGACGTCGACGTTAAGGAGGGGGAAGAGGCAAAGAGGAAGCTGCTGGTGTTTCCGAAGGATGAGGAGCGCGAAGAGATTATCGCAAGAATACGAGAAAATGTACAAGAGGAAAAACTCAATGGCGGAGTGTGGGTTACTCCCGGTTTGCCCCTGCTCATCTTTGTCACAGCTGGACTAATCATAGCTTTAGTCTACGGAGACATGGTGTGGATGCTGCTCAGCGCATTCCTCAAATAAATGCAATGAAGATTTGGGAGTTCCCAAAGAAGCAGTTGATACAGTCATTTATGAATCGCCAAAAAGTAACTGGGCAACTGGTGGACAAACTCTAATTTTTGCTCTCCAATAAAAAAGCAAACAATTTAAGTCTTTTTAACCTAACGCCAAATAGTGTAATGCAGCTTATCTTGTGATGTAGCTTTGAAAAAACTTGAAGTAACTGTAAATCAAAATCAAAAAACCAATGTTCAAAAAGTTTTCGCAGAACTTGAATTAGTATATAGCCGCTCAACCGCAACAATAGACAACCAAAAATGTACGATATTTTCAAGTCTAATTCCTGACAACCTAGTTGACAAAGCAATTGAAGAAATTTCGGCAATAATGGATATGCGCCTGAAAGAAAACACAATAAGCATACACAATATTGAAGCCCATGTCTCAACTCAAGCTGATCGGATAAGAGAAAAAATCGAAAAAGACACCCCGCCACCTAACCCCTTTGAAAGGCTACTAGAAACCACAGTACAATTCACTCACATCAACAAAGACCTCGTAATGATGGCGTTATTTGCAACAGTAATTGTACTTGCAGGACTTTTCTTAGATAATACAGTAATCATAATCGGAGCCATGCTAATTTCGCCCCTATTAGGACCAATTAACGCATTTGCATTAAACGCAAGTATTGGAAAAATCAAAAAATTAATTTCAACAGAGCTTTCAATAATAATAATTCTAACGGCAGTAATAGCGCTTTCAACCATTTTAACGTTTAGTGCATCCCTATTGGTGGAATTACCTTTGACCTCACAAATAATAATTCGAAGCAAAACAACCCTACTTGACGTATCAATAGGGTTAATACTTGGGCTTGCAGGCGGTTTGGCATTAGTATCCCATATTCCGGAAATATTAATTGGAGTGGGCGTGGCAAGTGCATTACTACCACCAGCTGCAGTAACAGGTATAGCTTTAGCCTTGATGGATTTTAA
>CAZJLG010000270.1:0-2356 GCA_964546665.1 uncultured Candidatus Bathyarchaeia archaeon | reverse complement strand
CAGACATTTTCGGGTGATTTTGCGTGAAGCCACGCAAGCCTAAAAACCTCTTATTCCATCGTATTTCTAATATAAAACATTAACGAATGCCTTCTTTAGGGGTAATTTTTTGGTCTTGATTGTTTTGCGTTTGAGAAATAGGTGTAAAACAAAGGGCAGCTTACTGAAAAAGTGCTTGAAGACAAGTGAAAAATAGAAAAAACTAGGGGTTATTTTTAATCATCTATTTTTTCTTCTTTTTTCAGAAACTTGGGACTTTTTATGTTTGTCCAGAAAAATAGACCAGCACACACGTTTTTGAGTCTATGAACAAGGCATTAAATAACGGGCAAAACACGGTATATATTGTGGAAAAATATGGAAGATGACCAGGAGGACCAGAGGCGAGCCGAAATTTTTGACGCCTTAGGTCACCCTACGCGAATAAATATCCTAAAAACATTGAATGAAGAGACAATGGGTTTCGCAGACTTGAAAAAGAAGGTGGGAATCGACAGCAGCGGACATCTTCAGCACCACCTGAACAAGTTAGATGGTTTGATAAAAACTGATGAAAACGGCAAATATTGCCTTTCAGACCAAGGCAAGGATGCTCTCCAAAGTATCCAGATTGTCGAGAGGGCTACAGAATCAACATCAAAAAAGAGATTTGGTCACATCCATATGAAAAGCAGCCGACTTTTGAAGATAATTTCAGTATTTCTTGCGGTTGCATTGGTTGTTGTTTCTGTTGTGGCAATATTCGAGTACACTCAATTGCAGCCTGATATTGAAACCGAACCAGAAGATAATGCTGCTTGGACTCGTGAGCTTTATGTTACTTTTGCTGCTTTCACAATTATGGATGACAAAACGTTTACAATGACACGCGATGGGGACATATACTGCTTTGATCAGGAGACGGGAGAAACATTATGGAGCCAGAGTTTGGGCGGATATGTAATGTTGAGCCAAATAATCGTGGAGAATGGCAGAGTTTTTGTGGGCTCTCGAGAATCCATTTTAAATTGTCTCAGCGAAGAGAATGGAAGCATTCTCTATCGTTTTAGGCCATTTTTGGCGTCCAGCATAGCCTCCAAGAGTGCTCCAGACTTTTCGGTTTCAGATGGAAGAGTCTTTGTGTCAGCTGATGGATTCCATGTTTTGAATGCAACAAATGGAGAACTGCTCTGGGAATACCCCTACGGGTCTCTCCCCAATTCTGTAGGTAATGGAGGCTGGACAGTTGCAGACAACCGTGTTTTTGCACGTGGTTGGGAGAACATCCATAAATTATTCTGTTTTAACATCACTGATGGCTCAATTCTCTGGGAGGATGGAATAAAACTTAACAGCCCACCTATTGTCAACAATGGACAGGTGCTTGTCTGGAATTATGATAATAACACTATCTTAAAGTGTTTAGACGAGTTTACAGGAAGTACTTTATGGTCAATCGATTTTGGCAAAACAATTTTCCGACCAACCCTCTACGATAGTACGTTACTGTTTGGGCTTGCCGATGGCGATTTTCAAAGCGAAACGGAAAGCGGTTCACGAAACTGGATTTACTCGAGCATGCATGAAACCTCGAGCTACTCAAGCGCGGCTGCACCACAGATTCTCAACGGCATGGTAATTACTGGATATGAGTCAGGATATCTTACGGCACTTAATTTATCAGACGGCAAACTGGTTTGGAGGACACCTGTATCAGGTGATGTTGGAAGCATAACTCTGAGTAAAAACGTATTAGTTGTTACTTCTGGAACAACGCTTTATTTGATTGACCCAGCCTCTGGCGGCATTCAAGAAAGCATAACTTTTCAGTATTGGATTCTTACACCGCAAGTCACAGAAAACAGGCTGTTTATCGCAGCAGACGGAAAAGTAATCGCTTTTGATGACATCACCGAGGGAATTGAATAAATTCTCGTGCCCATGCGAACACGTACCTATCTGGATTGGGAGCTCAAAGCTAACTGCTGTTTTGAAAAGATGAACTTTGCTTTTTGGGGAAAACACCTCAAGGGACTTTGGGCATGAAGAGATTCTATTGTTTGCTATGTGTTTGAGAGAATGAAATAAGGATGACTACAAAATCCGCGGATGTAGTCACCCATTTTTGTTGGTAAAGGGTTTTATTTTGGGCTTGACGTCAGATAGAATGGTGTGTTTGTGTTGAGGATTGCTTTTCAGGGCGAGCTTGGCGCTTATAGCGAGATGGCTGTTTACAGTTTTTTTGGCGAGTCCGTTGAGGTTAAGCCCTGCGAAAGCTTTGATGCGGTTTTTGAGAGCGTCAAAACTGGAGACGTCGACTACGGCGTTGTTCCCATCGAAAACTCCATCGAGGGCAGCGTAAACCGCACCTACGACC
>CAZJLG010000269.1:0-2376 GCA_964546665.1 uncultured Candidatus Bathyarchaeia archaeon | reverse complement strand
TCTTTTTTCAATTCAAGAATAAAGTCTCTAACCGTTTTTGCTGCTTCAGGGTCCAAATTCGCTGTGGGCTCATCCATGAAGAGGATTTGCGGCTCATGAATTAATGCACGTGCTACTGCCAGCTTCTGTTTCATGCCCTTCGAGAATTTACCCGCCAAAACATTTCTTTTGTCCCAAAGCCCAAGCATATCCAAAATATGTTTGATGTTTTCTTTTCTTTGGGCATCCGTACAATCGTATATTTTACCATAAAAGTCCAAATTGTCATAAGCTGTCAAATGTTCTGAAAGCCCAACATTGTCAGGAACCAATCCGATAATTTTGCGAATCTTTAAAGAATCCTTCTTGTTACCAATCTCGTACCCGTCAATTCTTGCGTTTCCGCTGGTCTTGGAAATTAAGCAGCAAAGCATTCTCATGGTAGTTGTTTTTCCTGCACCATTTGGTCCAAGAAAACCAAAGATTTCTCCATCGTTAACTTGTAGGGTGACGTTGTCTACGGCTGTCAGTTCGCCGAATTTTTTGGTTAGATTTTCAGTTTCAATCAAAATAGTCACTTAGCGTGATTGCTTCACTAGCAAGTATGTAAACATGTTTACCAATAGCAGATAAAAGATTGTTGATAACAAAAACGTAGAAATCAACTAAAACGTTTTAGAGTTTCCTGTAATACACAAACATCAAAAAAGAGAGAAAAATGGGGAAAAGATTCCCCGCGGCAACTCTATGTTGCTATATAACCGATTGTTGTTTTCTTTGGGTGGACGGCTTCATCTTTTCTAGGGTCTTCTCGAAGTCTTTCATGCTGATTTTGAGGTCTTTGAGTGTTTCTTTTGCCTTCTCCAGTGTCTTGCTCTTGGTTATGTGCTCTTTAATGACCAGCATCGACGTTGTGTTAGCTAACGCAGCCAAGTCCGCTCCAGAGTAGCCCTCAGTTTTATCCGCCAGCACATCTATCTTCACGTCGTCAGCAAGCGGCTTCTTCTCCAGATGAATCTTCAGTATCTGCTTTCGGGCCTCCAAGTCAGGAACTGGCACACTCAGCAGCCTGTCGAATCTTCCGGGACGCAGCAAAGCAGGGTCAATGATATCTATCCTGTTTGTGGCTCCAATCACCACAACATCCTTTAGTTCTTCCAGTCCGTCAAGCTCTGTCAGTATCTGGCTGATAACCCGTTCCGTCACCTGTGAGCCGCCGAATCCTGAGCCTCTAACCGGAGTTATCGAATCCAGCTCATCAAAGAATATGATGGTCGGCGCTGACTGTCTTGCCTTCCTGAACACTTCCCGTACTGCTTTCTCGGATTCTCCAACCCACTTGCTCAAAACTTCGGGTCCCTTGATGCTGATAAAGTTCGCCTCGCTCTCGTTAGCCACCGCCTTTGCCAGCATGGTTTTTCCTGTTCCTGGAGGTCCATACAGTAGCACTCCCTTTGGCGGAGCAGTGTTCATGTAAGCAAAGATTTCCGGATACTTCAAAGGCCACTCTATAGCTTCCTGCAGTTCTTCTTTGACTTCTGCTAAGCCGCCAATGTCCGCCCATTTGACGTTGGGAACCTCAACCAACACTTCCCGCATGGCAGAAGGCTCAATCTCTTTCAGTGACTCCTGGAAATCGTTCATGTTAACGATTATCTTGTTCAGTATCTCCGCTGGCACACTGTCGGCTTGGAAATCGATTTCAGGCAAGATTTTTCTGAGCGCGTGGAGAGCTGCCTCTTTGCTTAGAGCCTCTAGGTCTGCGCCAACAAAACCGTGAGTAACGTTGGCTAACTGGCTCAAATCCACGTCCTTGTCTAGCGGCATTCCTCTGGTGTGTATCTGCAGAATCTGGAGACGACCATCCTTGTTGGGCACTCCAATCTCTATTTCACGGTCAAATCGTCCAGGCCTACGTAAGGCAGGGTCTAAAGCGTTTGGTCTGTTGGTTGCTCCAATAACCACAACTTTTCCTCTGGATTGGAGACCGTCCATGACAGCCAGAAGCTGCGAAACAATCCGCTTCTCCACCTCACCTGTCACTTCCTCCCTTTTAGGCGCAATCGAATCCAACTCGTCAATGAATATGATGCTGGGAGCATTCTCTTGGGCTTGATCAAAGATTTCTCTGAGCCGTCCCTCGCTTTCACCATAAAATTTGCTCATTATTTCTGGTCCGCTTATGCTAGCGAAGTTTGCGTTTGTTTCGCTGGCTACAGCCTTAGCCAACAACGTTTTTCCTGTTCCAGGCGGTCCATGAAGAAGCACACCCTTAGGCGCCTCTACACCCAGTCTTTCGAAAAGCTCCGGATACTTGAGAGGCAATTCAATCATCTCTCTTACTTTCCGGATTTCATCGGTTAGTCCTCCGATTTCCTCATATGTTACCCGCGGAAC
>CAZJLG010000268.1:0-2408 GCA_964546665.1 uncultured Candidatus Bathyarchaeia archaeon | reverse complement strand
CGAGAACAGGTCAGAATAGTCACAAAAGATTTCAACACAATCGAAACGATTGAAAAAAGAGATTTTGTGGCTCAGACCATGCGGGACGCCATCTGGAACAAAATCAGCTCATCAGAGCCGTTAGCTGGCGCCATTATAGACTTTGAGTTTGAACTCAGAAACATAGGATACCCTGCAAGGTATACGTCATCCATTGAAGACAAGCTGGTTGCTGAACAGCAGAAGATACAAGCAGAATTTGAACGGCAAATAGTGGTCATTAACGCTACTGCAAACGCTGAAAAAATTACGATTGAGGCAGCAGCTAGAGCAAATGCTACAGTTATTGAGGCGAATGGAACAAGGGAGGCTATAGAGCTTGTTCTTGAAGCTGCAGGAGTAGACTCAAGTAACGAAACTAGAGTTGCTGAGCTTTACCTTGTGGTGGAAACTCTCAAACAGATCGCTCCTGACATTGACATGCTGATAATGGCTCCTGACGGAACCCCTATACTGATGCCATCCCCAACAGGCTAAAAAAATAGCCAATATCCTCCTTTTTTTCTCTATTTTTCTTAAGAAAACATATTCAGCAGTTATTTGTTGACGATTTTTTCATCATTTGACCTGCTAAGGACTTCAACTTTACGTAAGCTTCATCCGAGCTTCCAGAACTCATGGCCAGTTTTTCGAAGGGGCAGACATCAGTTTTGTTGCGATTCAGGATGTTCAAAACTTTTCTTTCAAAGCCACAGTCAATATTGTTGTCTTCAAGAACTTTGATGCCTGCCTCGCTGATGGTCAAGGCGAACATAGAAGATAAGCCAGCGTATACACAGAGCATGGCTGCTGCCACTCCAACAATCTTGTCAGCTGCTGAGGATCCAACCAAATTTTTGTCCTGCTTCTCGATGGCTTGTAGAAAACCGGTTATTCCTTGCTTGCTTGTCTCAAAGATAACCTTCCCATTCTTCACAATCACTAAACTGAGGCCTTCCTTCGTCAGCTTCGACTTGGCAAGCTCTAAATCCTGATTCTCCATAATCATCATCTGAGTAACAGTTCAAAAGCACAGAAAAACGTTTACTCTCTAAATCGCTATCCTGGGGGGGTTAAGGCAGCAAATAGAGTATTTCCCTGTGAGCCAAAACTCAGCGTCGCCTATTTATTGACCGGAATAGCTTGTATCTTTGCAGTCTTGGCCAACCAGTTTTTGCGTAATTTAGCATGTCAGGGTTTTCCTTCAGCCAATTTAGCATATGAAAGAAGCTTTTTGCCCTTTTGTTGTCTCTGTCTTCAAGAGGTTCGTAACCTAAGTTCCTTAGTTCATCAAGGTAAGCTGTTTCTGTGAGGTCCTGGGCTTCTCCTTCCACTTTAACTCGGATAATTCTGTCTTCGCCATACTTCTTTTTCAGTTTCTCTATGGCATCGTCAAAGATGTAGCCTCTGCAGATGTGAATTTCTTCGTCTGGCTTTGGTTTCATCTGAACAAGCAGCTTGGACACAATTTTTGAGGCCTGCGTTAGGTATGCTTTTCGCGAAAAAAATCGGTCTTTGAAATATTTTACGTCAATAACGTCGTATATGAATTCGCATGTTGAATCACGGAATGCACCAACAATAGCGCCATAAAGCAGGTCACCCGTTCCTGCATCATCCATAATAATTGTCATCTAATGGTCCCTTTGTTGTTGCAAGGGATTAATTAAGGCTATAATAAAAAGGCTGTGTTGGTTTTTGGTTCCTCAGTTTTTTGGATAACAAATTATATCGAAAAGCTGAAGTGTTGTTGAAGTCACTTTGTTATTGGGAGGTGAGGTTATGCCTGTTGTAAAAATTATTGAATTGATAGGAAGTTCACCAGATGGCTGGAATGAGGCTACTCAAAATGCTGTGACTGAGGCAGCGAAGACAATCAAAAACATCAAAAGCGTTCATGTCAAGCGATGCACAGCCAAAGTAGAGAACAACAAGATTGTGGAATACAATGCTAACGTCAAGATCGCTTTCATTGTAAAAAGATGAACTTGACATATATCAGAGACGCGCAAATAATAAATAGAAACTTTATCTTCAAAATAGCAACCAACCGGAGATAGAACGCTGTGGGCTTCTTCAAAATGTTCAAAAAACCGAAAACCAACATCAAATTGGAGATTGCAACAACTTCGGTTACTTTGGGCTCAAGCATAAACGTAACAATCATAGTGTCCTCTAATGAAGAGTTTGACGCCACAGAAATCAGAGCCGAACTTCGATGCATCGAAAAAAGGAGACGGGAAAGGTGGGTGTACAATCAACGTCTTCGACGGAATGTGCGGCACGTATACTGGGATACAGCCACTCTTCTTTCCGAGGACTTGAAGGCAAGCGGACCAATGCACATTGTACCTGGATTCAACAAGAAGTTCCCAATCAAAGTGAGCATC
>CAZJLG010000267.1:0-2418 GCA_964546665.1 uncultured Candidatus Bathyarchaeia archaeon | reverse complement strand
TCGGCGTTGAATTGAGAGATGACCTTGCAAAGCGAGCCCTGGACAGCATTCAGAAACTCGAACTAGAGGGTAAAACCAATATTCTCCAGATGGACATCTTCACTGTTAACTTGTCTTCCGCTAATGTGGTGTTCCTCTATCTGACAACCAGCGCAAACGAAAAAATTAAGCCAAAACTGGAAACAGAACTCAAACCAGGAACTAGAGTTGTCTCGCATGACTACGAAATTCTTGGATGGAAACCCCTAAAGGTTGAGAACTTCTGCGAAAACCCTAAGCTTGGCTACCCCTCTCACACACTCTATGTCTACACACGGTAGTCTCGTCGCTTTTCTCGGTTCTTTTTCGCGCTTTCTTTATAAGCAATAACAGCGTTATACCCATGTGAACCAAGTTGCGACCTCCCTGCGAAGTTGTTGTACGCTCCGTTCTGCCCGCCTTCAGATCTATCGTAGCTCGGCAACTGATAGAAAACTTCAACTTTTCTCAAGTGGCTGCGGCAAAAAAGCTGGGAACAACCCAAGCTTCCATAAGCCATTATCTTTCCTCAAAACGTGGAGAAAAGATGGTGAAACAGCTTGAAGCCTCTCCATCTGTTCAGGCAATAGTAGATGAGATTGCCGAAGGCATAGCCGCCAATAAGACGTCTCCCTTCGATGCTATGCTGCTGTTCTGCAGATTATGTGAAGCCCTAAGGTCCGGAGACCTGATATGCGATTGGCACAAAGGTTGTTTAATGGTTCCAGAAACATGTAATGTTTGTCCATCCACAGACAAAAAAGAATGATGCCCGTTTCCCTTCAATTGAAGAGTTGGATTAGCCCTAAAGTTTTTGACTTAGAAACCTGAAAGGTGCTTGTGCACAAGCTAAAAAACTTGATAAATGGTGCTTGAATTGCCGAAAAAGCGTCGCAGACATTTCATGAAAGCAAAAGAGGCTAAACAGTTTCTCATAGATGTTTCTGAAACTCTGGGAACAGGCATTGAGCAGTTTCTCGGATCAAAAACGCGCGTCGAGGTGAATGAAACTGAAGCCGCTGTAATCTTCTTTTTCGATGGAAAACCCCTGCTGGCAAGAGCTGATGCGCACATCTTTCCCACCTTAGCGTTTGAAGAGCTTTTTCCCTTGATGCCCAAGATAGTGGTGGACATGGGCGCCGTTCCCTATGTCTGTAAAGGAGCCGATGTAATGTCTCCAGGAGTTGTATCCATCAACGGCGAATTCAAAGAGACTGACATTCTTCTTGTGGTTGATGAGCGGCATAGTAAGCCCTTAGCTGTTGGTGTAGCGCTCTTCAGTTCTGAAGACATGAAAGCTATTAGCCGCGGAAAAACCGTGAAGATTCTCCATTTTGTAGGCGACAAACTATGGGACTCTCTAAAGTCTTCCTGACGAATCTTTCTGCACCTGAGTGGAAGAGAAGACATAATATTGTCTTCCCGTTTTTATTATGTAGTTTAAACTCGCGATTAAGGTGAGCAGATTGGGAAAAGTTAGAGTGTTAAGATGTAGGTTATGCCGTGAATCTTATATCGGCGAAGAAGCTCCATCGAGGTGCCCTTTTTGTGGCGCAGCTGCGTTGTATTTTGTTCCTGCTGAGGAATGGAAGCCCTCTGATTATATTTTCGAGATTAGTGATGTCTCGAAAGCTAATCTTGAGGCTGCTTTGCAACTAGAATTGAGTAACACCGAGTTCTATCTGTGTGCAATGAATGCTGCTAAAGCAAGTGGAGATGAATATGGCTATGCAAAGTTCAAAGCTCTAAAAAAGGTTGAGAATGAACATGCCGACGCAATAGTTAAGCTTCTGAAAATCGAGGAACCGCCACTAAAAACTGTTGCTTGTTCAGACGATTTTGAGGCGAACACTCGAGAAGGATGGGAACGGGAAAATCGGGCTATCCAATCATATGCCAAATTTGCTGAAGAAGCTACTGAAATGCAGTTAAAACAATTCTTCGGTGCTCTCGTGGAAATTGAGGCAGAACATCTTGAACTCCATGCTGAGAATCTAAAAAAGTAACAACACAAGAACACTACTGCAAGTTTAGATATAACGAGTGGATTTGTGGGGGATTCATCACTTTTCAGGTGGGAATCCCTGCTTGACCGAATACGAAGTCTTCCTTGAGTGAAAGTTTCTTTGGTTGGTGGTTATTCGAGAAAAGTTGTTGAAAAAATGGTGGTTGCTTCGTAAAAGTCATGAACTGCTGTTCTGGAATCCTGTTTTTTGAGGATTAGAAACTGAATCGAGCGGAAATGTTTAAAATAAAACTTCTGTAACTAGTTAAGGAAGTGACATCCTTGTCTGCATCAGAAAAGGAGAACAAAAAAGCTGGAAAGAAATCTTGCCTGAAAGCTCTGCCCCTACGCGAACTCGCCGACGTAGAAGTCATCAAACATGAACTCAAAATGGG
>CAZJLG010000266.1:0-2467 GCA_964546665.1 uncultured Candidatus Bathyarchaeia archaeon | reverse complement strand
GCATTGTAGCCAAAAGGTCTTCAGAAACTTTGCTGACTCTGGTTTGGCAGTCCCATGGAAGACCGATTTTTCTGTTTTTGATTTCTTCACAGATTGCGACTGCCCTTTTTTTGTTAAGCGTGAAGGTGTCGTCGTAGAACGAGAAGGCGTCGGCTCCATGCACGTCTCTTAGCCACTCCAGCTCATCCACGATGCTTTTGGGGCTCCGCGCCCTGAAGGCTTTCCCAAACATTCTGGCTGTCGTACAGAAGGAGCACTGGGAGGGGCAGCCTCTGCTTGTCATTATTGGCAGCATTTTTCTGCCATAAAGTCGGTAGTTCTCTAGTGAGAAGTATTTGTATGCCGGGCGTGGCAGCTCATCAAGATTTTGAATAGGCGGTCTGTTGGCTGTGCGAACTGTCTGTCCCCTGTTTCTGAAGGTTATGCCTTCAATGTTTTTGAGTGCCTGTGGGTTGGAAACATTTTGTGCCAGCTCCAGTAATGTTTCTTCGCCCTCGCCCCTAACCACCACGTCTATTACCTGCTCTTCGGCGAGAACCTGTTCATCCATGAAAGTGGCGTGTGGTCCTCCAATAACAACCATTGCCTCTGGGCACGCCTCTTTTGCTGCTTGTGCGGAGAGGAAAGCCGACTGTATTGTTGGCGTCATGGAGGTGATGCCGATTAAGTTCGGCTGGATAGAGGCTAGCTTTGTTTTCAGTTGCTCAAGGTCAATCATCTGCGCTGGGCAGTCTATCACAGTTACTTCATGTCCGTCTTCTTCCAGAACCGCAGCTAGGTACGCTAAGCCCATGGGCAGGTAAAGCTGATGCCTGTAAACGCCTTTTAGTGGCGGCGGATTGACAAGGGTTGTCTTGACTTTTTTGTGCAACTGCTTTAGCCTCTAATTCATTTTTCCTAATAGTGCCCTTATTGCCTTTTTTGGGTTTCGAATGGCTTTCGCCAGTTTACCGCGATTAAGCCCATGATTTATCCTGTTTGCCTCTGCGCATAATTGACGCAAATCATCTGCAGTGAACTCTTCAGTTTCGATGAGCGGCTCAATCGCAGCTAAGGCTTCATCACTGAACTCTTCCCTTAAGAAGCCGCCACGTTCAGCCAGTTCATAAAGCTCTGTTCCATACAGGGGCGTGGCTATGCTGAATTGGAAGGTGCTGGCTCCTAATTTTTTCAGTTTATACGCAAATTTTATGGTTTCTTTTATGTCCTCTTTTGTTTCGCCTATGAGCCCAAGTATGAAGAAAACTCCTACCTTGATTCCCGCTTTTTTGGCTAAAACAACCGCTCTTTCAACATCCTTCAACTTCAGGTTCTTTTTGATGATTTTATCCACGACACGTTGGACGCCAGACTCGGGAGCAACCCGTATTCCCCTGCAGCCAGACGCCCTCATTCTCCTCAGCAGCTCTTCGTCGAGAGTGTCTGCTCTAACGCCGTTTGGAACATACCACTCAATATCCAGTCCCCTTTCCACGATCAAGTCACAAATCTTTTCTACTCTTTTCTTGATCAGCGTCATGTTCTCGTCAACAAAATCAATCTGTCTGATAGCGTATTTGTGGACTACCTGCTCTATCTCATCAACCACATTCTCAGGACTTCTGCCCCGCCAAGTCTTTCCCATAACAATATGATTAGAACAGAAAATGCAGTTGTGGGGGCAGCCTCTGCTGGTCATAACTAACGTGTAACGTTTGTTTATTTCGCCTCTGATGGCTTTCTCTTTGACAGCCTCAAAGTAGATATCCATCGGAAGCAGGTGCCTTGCTGGAAAGGGCAAAGCATCCAAATCTTTACTCACCGGTCTTGGAGCCGTAATAACCGTCTTCCCGTTTTCGATGAACCCTATTCCCTTTATCGTCTTCAGGTTCTCACTTGTGCCCTGTTCCAGTGTGTCAACCAACTCAAGCAATGAATATTCTGGTTCTCCTCTCACAACAAAGTCGATGCTTGGGTTTGAGAGGCACTCTAATGGTCTTGCGGAGGGATGCAGCCCATCCAAAACTGTGACGATGTCTCTGTCAACGTTCTTTACTACGTCAGCCACTTCAAAGGCGGCTTTGGACCAGCCAGAAAAAGGGATGTTAATTTCAACGATGTCTGGAGACAGCCGCTTTATCCTATCGGCTATCTCTTCATTGCTTAATCCTACGCGATATCTTGTTTCGCCTATTGGCTCAAGGTTCCTCCAGCCCTCTGTAGGCGAATCTATAATGCTTACCTTGTGCTGCTTTTCCAGCACCGCCGCAACATACGCTATTCCCAACGGCTGATACACCGTCGGCTTTCCCCATGCTTTTGGGTGGATACGCGGCGGATTAATCAAGCAAACACGCATTTTGTCACTTCACTACACATGGCACCAAGTTTGTACATGATTCTTTTCTTGTTTCAGGTAGGTCTAAACAATATTTGCTATCCTATTGAAACCTGTAACACATATTAAGCATGTGGTTTCTTGTAACTT
>CAZJLG010000265.1:0-2479 GCA_964546665.1 uncultured Candidatus Bathyarchaeia archaeon | reverse complement strand
GATGAGGATGTCAAGGTGGTAGAAGATTTTGTGTAAAATACCTGCGAGGTAGCCAATCCAGACAATCAGCAAGAAGGCAAGGCTTTTGCCCTTAATTGAGTGGGAAACAATAGATTTGTGGATGGAGAAAGGCCATGCGGCTCCGAAGCAGAGAAGCATAACAAGCTCAAAAATGCTCATAAACAAATCCCTTACCCTTTCCGGTTTTCAGTTGTATAGTAGATGTTTCGGTATCTAAAGAATACTCTCTGGTTCACTCAGGTTGTTTGCTCGTGTTATTTGGTTTTTTGATTTTAACAAAATAGACCAGAAAAGCTGCTGCAGCAACAGCTACAACCTCTGTTGTAAGGAGGACCGCCTTTTCAAAATTGTGTAAAGCGCAAATATGACTATCAAATAGGCGGCGGTTCTGATTACTATCAGAAAGATTTCCAATGCATCTTTGAAGCCAAGAATTGTTGCTAGATGGGAGACGCCGAATAGACCAAAAGCTATGCCAATGTAAAGAGGTGCCGTGTCGCCTTTTTTTCTGTAACCAAAAAAGCCCAACAGAAGTATTATGATGCAAAGCGTCAAGTTCACGACATAAATGGGGTCCAGAACCAATGCCATAAAATACACCAGTCACAAAATTTCATGATTTACGTTTTTAACATTTGCCGCGTCCTTGATGTAGCTGTAATCGGTTTTTGGAATCGTCTAGGAAGCATGGCTGTGTCTGCCTAGGCGAGAGTACCGTATTAGGCTATCGTGTGAGGTGTGCTGCTATTTTTTTGTGGCTTGTTTGTAGATGATGTAGACTATTGCGGCTATTATGATCCAGAATATGAGGTCGGCTATGAGGTATAGTCCTGATTCGTTCAGCGAAAACTCTTCGGGCATTCCAGGCACGATTATGGTCTCTTTTTTCAGCCAAAGCAAGGGTAGACCATAACCGGTTATGGATGCGCCAACACCAACGGTCATGTCTGCCGAATAGAGTGCCGTCAACAATGTGATAGCTACACCAAATATGATCACTAGCACGATTGCTTTCCAGTTCATTTTTCATTATCCCCCAATCTGCAAAGGTTCAAATTATATTTTTGATACAATTTATAGTTAAATTATGGCGGTTTGTTTTTAACATTTGCGGAACCAAAACAGAAAAAAGCCGTTCACAAACCCTCACCACAATGTTCGCAGCCGAAGATGCTTATATACAAAAACTGATGGTTGTTACATGTCATGAAGATCGTCCTGATTCAGCCCCAGTCCGGAAATCCATCCTTGAAGGTTCCGCCCCTTGGCTTAGCTTACATAGCGGCTGTGTTGAAAAGCAATCACGTTGAAGCAAAAATTGTTGATTTAAACGTAGAAAACGTTGACCTCGCCACATACTTAAGCCGTGAGAAGCCAGAAATCATCGGAGTCTCCTCCACCGTCACAAACGCTCGCAATGCACTCGAAATCGCTGAAACATCCAAAAGGATTCTTCCCAGAAGTTTCGTGGTTATGGGGGGTCCTTACCCCAGCATGGTAGGAAACAGGCTGTTAGTGAGGCACAGCGAAGTTGATGCTGCCTTGACAGGCGAGGCAGAATTCAGTTTTGTTGAGTTAGTTAAGCGGTTACAGGACGGAAAGCCGTTAGACGCTGTTGAGGGACTGATTTTCAGGAAAGAAACCAGGATCATAAGCAACCCGCCGCCAAAACCCATCTCTCCGCTGGACCAAATCCCATATCCTGCAAGAGAAGAACTGAAAATGCGGTTGTACGGCGAAAATGCTGGCACAATATTCACGTCCAGAGGGTGCCCCCAGCAGTGCGTCTTCTGCAGCCGCCCAGTGTTTGGCAGAAGATGGCGCGGTCACAGTCCAGAGTATGTTCTTGAAGAGATTGAACAACTCATGAAGGAATATGACATGTCCACGCTGAGTGTTCTTGACGACAACTTCACAGTCGACTTGGAACGAGCAGAAAAGATTCTTGACGGAATAATAGCAAAAAAATGGAAGCTTGCCATCTACTTCTGGAACGGCATGCGGGTCGACCACATGACAAAACAGTTGCTGACGAAACTGAAGAAGGCTGGATGCACAGCAATCAACTTCGGCGTTGAGGCTGTAGACCCAGACGTAATCGAGGGAATAAAAAAGGGGGTAAGCTTGGAGCAGATAGAGCAGGCAATAAAGCTGACCAGCGAACTGGGTATCCGAGCAAACGTTTTTCTGATGATTGGGAACCCCGGAGACACAGCAGAATCGGCGGATAATATCATCGGTTTTGTTGACAAAATGCATGTTGATGGCGTGCACTTGAGCATGGCTACGCCTCTTATGGGAACAGGGTTTTGGGATTGGGTTGAAAAGAATGGGCAGTGGCTCGGTTATGACCGTGAAGAGCTGCTGGATTGGCCTATAGATGACACAGAAGAATCCTATCCTGTGTTCGAAACCTCAGACTTCTCTGCCGACGAAAGAGTTAGAGCCTACAGGAAGA
>CAZJLG010000264.1:0-2485 GCA_964546665.1 uncultured Candidatus Bathyarchaeia archaeon | reverse complement strand
TTCCGCCGTTTTTGGTTAGGCTTCCGGTTCCAACCTTCACGACAATCAGTTTCGAGGACATGTCCACTCTTCTTTTCTTTAAAGAATGATTCTCCTATAAGCCTTGTCAAAGATTGAAGCAAGGATTCTTTTGCGGTTTTCCTGAAAAAAGATTGTTTTCAACAATGAAGTATTATTAGTGTCCTAATATGATTTTGCTGGGGGACATTATATGGTTAAGAAGAGGACGAGCTGGGTTGAGAAGCTGCAGGACAGCAGAAACCTGCCGAAGGTTGAACAGATTCCCGAAAAGATGAACAAAAGATGGGGCACCGGAACCATCGTTATTCCAGCGCCCTTAGAGGTGGATGAGTTGATGAGGAGAGTGCCTGAAGGAAAACTTGTCACAGTTAATCTGATTCGTGAAGCCTTAGCCAAGAAACACAACGCAACGATTGCTTGTCCAATGACGACAGGAATATTTGCTTGGGTGGCAGCCAACGCTGCCGAAGAGCAGAGGCAAAACGGAGCCGAGGATGTTACGCCTTACTGGCGCACCCTGAAGACAGGAGGAGAATTAAACCCGAAATATCCTGGCGGAGTGGAAGCACTGAAAAAGCTTCTGGAAACAGAAGGACATACAATCATCCAGAAAGGAAAAAAGCACGTAGTCGTAGATTACCAGAAATCGCTAATAGTCCTTTAATATAAATATTATAAACGTTGGAGGCATCTTGTTGGTTTCAAAACTGATTAGTTTCCTGTATGTTCTCATTGTTGGAATAATGTTGTCGCCATACGTTGTTTTTACATGGGGTGTCGGAGATACAGACGGGGCAATAATTATTGTGGCTGTATACCTGTCTTTGGCGCTTTTCATTCTATACATAGCTTTTCGGGATGCCAAAAACAAGAACTGAACACCAATTTTATGGATTAGCTCAGGTGGATGGGGGCGGGATTTGAACCCATCTTTCCTTGAATAGTTGAAAAACTTGCGAACATCAACCTTTGTGGCTTGGTTAGAGTGTGCTTATGGTGAGGTCATCTGTTGCCAATTTAAGTTGGATTCAACGTTCGGGTCATAGTTTGGAGAATCCGATAGTATGTATTCTCCCAGACTGTTAGTCCATGCGCTACTATAGCCTGAAGGAAGCTCTACACTGCCATCTGTTATTGGGTTGTAATATGAATCGATTCCGAGGATGCTGTTTGAAAAGTCGTTGGCTAATTCGTCTTTCACGTCTTGGTTTTGTTGCCATGCTTGATAATTAGCGTCGCTGATTTCGTTGCTTGTTTGGCTAACGATGTTGCTTAGCTGCCCCAAACTTTGTATCTGCTGAATCTGTTGTTGTATGAGATATTCCACCACTTGGTTGTATTTGTTTAACCAGTTCACATCAGTTTTGGCAAAATATGATATTGTCTGGAATACTTTAGAGTTGGAATCAAGTTGTCCCTTCTCTGCACGGAAAGATTCTATGTAAGTCATGTACCAGTTGATGTTTCTGGATGTCCCAAACATTGTGTCTAGAGGAATGTCCTGAGTCTGGATAACGCAATACAGCTCATCCTCAAAGGTTACCCCGTCCAGAGTGTATTCTACCCTAATTTTTCCTCCCTCAGCAGAGGTTACCACTCCAGTAGCCGCGTCTGTGCCAGTTTCGAAGAAGCTGCTTATTTCAGGCAACTCTTCTTGACTTATTAACTTCAGGTTTTCGACATCGCCCCTAAACTTGGGCAAAGCAATCTCCTTTAGTGCGTCTATTGGTCCCAGCGGGGAATGTACCAGCGCTCCAAAGTAGCGGGTTCCCTCTGGAAAAGTCTGTTGAATCATCGGATTATCAGAGCTAAAGAAGGCTTGGTTTGGAAAGAGCTGAAACTCCTCATTTCCATTCAGGTTCCATGCTCTGAAATCTCCAGCAACAGGCATCGCTGGATTGTCATATATCCATGTTATGTTGCCTTCAGATTCCCAATCGCGTGGAATCAACATGCTGAAGGCTTTTGTTCCTATACCTTTGCTGTCAACAAAATTCACTGTCTTGTAGACGACTGTGTTCTCATTTGATGCGGGTCCGTATGGTCCGCCCTGAGATTCGTCATTGCTTAAGATGACTATAACTCCCGCGACTGCGATGATGACGACTATTAAGATTGAAATTAGCATGTTTCGCTTCATAATTATTCCCTTAGGCATGAGCTTTGTTTTGTGAGGTTTTTATCCACTTTACTTCTGTGCTGTTTTAGTCTATTCTAATATTTGGCAGTTATATGTTTTCAGTTCTTATGAATCCTCAATTCATAATTCTTATAATGTTTCCGAATCCAGATTACCTATATTAGTCCAATAGGCGGGTTGAAAAATGATAAAAACGGATTTAAGAAATTCCCTAAAATCAATTAGTTCTTGCTTAATGAAAACATTCAGCACCTTTGTGGTACTTCTCTTTATAGGTTGGCTCTTTCAAACTTTTTTCAATTTGTAAACTAGCTGAACATTTAT
>CAZJLG010000263.1:0-2496 GCA_964546665.1 uncultured Candidatus Bathyarchaeia archaeon | reverse complement strand
TTTCTGGAGAAAAGTTTGTTGCCGACATCTTCGTGGGCGTTGTATACTATCAGAAACTTCATCACATGGTTGCAGACAAGATGCACGCACGTGCTCGTGGACAGGTTCAGATGTTAACTCGGCAGCCAACTGAGGGTCGTGCCCGTGGTGGTGGTCTGCGGTTCGGTGAGATGGAACGTGACTGCCTTATTGGTCACGGCGCCGCCATGGTGCTGCGTGACAGGCTGCTGGAGGAGTCTGACAAGTATCTGCTGTATGTTTGCGAAAACTGCGGCTTCATCTCATACTATGACATTAAGCAGCGCAAGTACACCTGCAGAATCTGCGAAGATAAAGCCCAGATATCTCCTGTGGTCGTATCTTACGCCTTCAAGCTGTTGCTCCAAGAGATGATGAGCTTGTGTATTACTCCACGCCTAAAACTGAAGGAGAGAGCCTAAATGCAGATGGAAGAAAACGTTCACAAAGTTATAGAAGAACTTTATTTCGGAGTTTTTTCTCCCCAAGACATCCGCAGACAATCAGTTGCGGAGATACAGACAGCCGACACCTACGACGAGGACGGCGCTCCAATCACCTGTGGACTCATGGACGGCAGGCTAGGAACCCTTGAGCCCAGACAAAGATGCAAAACATGTGGAAACACTGCCATACGATGCCCTGGACATTTCGGTCACATCGAACTGGCTGTTCCAATCATCCACATCGAGTTCACCAAAATAATCCACAACCTTCTCCAAGCTACATGCAGAAACTGCGGACGCATTCTGCTTCCTGAAAGTCGCGTTGAAAAGATTAAGGTTATGATTAAACGCACTCAGGAACTGGTGGGAGAAGTTCCAGGCGACCTCTACAAGAAGATAGCTAAGGAAGCAAAAAAGAAGGATTGTCCTTACTGTGGGGCTCAGCAATCAAAAATAGATTTTGCGAAACCCACAAGCTTCTACGAGATTCTGGAGGAAGGCGCACAGAGACTCACACAGAGCATGATCAGGGAAAGACTTGAGCGGATACCGGACGACGACCTTGTCCTGTTCGGATTTCACCCCTCCACTGCCCGTCCAGAATGGATGATTCTGCAGGTTCTCCCTGTTCCTCCAGTTTATGTGCGTCCCTCAATAACCTTAGAGTCTGGAATCCGATCTGAAGACGACTTAACCCACAAACTCGTGGACATCATCCGAATCAATCAGCGCCTCAGAGAAAACATGGAGGCAGGCGCACCGACACTTATTATTCAAGACCTTTCTGAGCTGCTTCAGTATCACGTTACAACATACTTCAACAACGAGGCTTCAGGGATTCCCCCTGCCCGGCACCGTTCCGGAAGAGCCCTCAAAACAATATCTCAGCGTCTCAAAGGAAAAGAAGGCAGATTCAGAAGCAACCTCTCCGGAAAACGTGTTGACTTCTCGGCGCGAACCGTGATTTCGCCTGACCCAAACCTTGACATCAACGAGGTCGGCGTTCCTCTAGCCATAGCCATGAGGCTTTCAATGCCTGAAAAGGTTACGGTGTGGAACATCGAAGAGATGCGCCAACTAATCATTAACGGTCCTGAAACGTTCCCCGGCGCCCTCTACGTTGTGCGACCTGACGGAAAACGTGTTAGATTAGAGTTTGTTGTTGAAAGAGACAAAGTTGCTGAATCTCTGGAAACTGGCTTCATTGTAGAACGTCACCTCATGAACGGCGACATCGCCATCTTCAACAGGCAGCCCTCCCTTCACAGGATGTCTATTATGGCACATTATGTTAGGGTTCTGCCGCATAAGACGTTCCGGCTTCATCTGTGTGTTTGTCCTCCCTACAACGCCGACTTTGACGGGGACGAGATGAACCTTCACGTGCCCCAAGGCGAAGAGGCTCAAACCGAAGCGCGGCTGTTGATGCAGGTTCAAGACCAGATTCTTTCACCCCGATTTGGTGGTCCCATCATCGGAGCTATTCGAGATTATATCACAGCATCTTACCTGTTTACCAGAAAATCTAGTTTCCTAACCAAGGAAGAGGTTTGCAGGTTGCTTGTAGCGTCAGGTTTTGAGGGACCTCTGCCTGAGCCTGTTATAAAGGAGCCTACGCCTCTTTGGAGTGGAAAACAGATATTCAGTGTCTTCCTTCCGAAGGACCTGAACTATGTTTTGAAGTCGACTGTCTGCCGCAACTGCACAACCTGTCTAACCGAGAACTGTCCTAACGACGCCTATGTGGTTGTTAAAGACGGCGTTCTGAAGTGTGGTCTCATAGACAGACGCTCCATCGGAGCTGAGCAGTCGGAAAGCCTTCTGCATCGGATAATAAAGGATTATGGTTCACAGGCTGGACGGAATTTCCTGAACAGCATATGCCAGCTTCTGAAAGTGTTCGTGAGTATGAGGGGCTTCACTTACTCCTATGACGAACTTGAACTGTCTGACGCAGCCAAAAAGAAAATCAGGAAAAACATGAACATCATCGAAAAACGCATAGAAAAACTGATTGAAGATTACCGAGACG
>CAZJLG010000262.1:0-2497 GCA_964546665.1 uncultured Candidatus Bathyarchaeia archaeon | reverse complement strand
CTCGCAGAAGGCTAGAATCGGCGCTGTCAAGAAGCTGTTCCAGGAATCTTTGAAGAGCGAGAAATAGTCAAGTTTCTGTCATATAAGTTGCGGGTCCTTTTTTTGTTGGGTCCGCTTGACCTTTTTCTTACAGTTTAGGATGCGGTTAGGGGCAATTCTTTTTATTTTTCTGGCACTGAGTTATGGGCGGATAGTTTGGAGACTGATTGTATGGGGTCAGAAGTTGCCACTTGGACGCGTCCATTTCTTCATGAGCTGCTGGAGGAGATTCCCAAGGATGTGGAGTCGTTGATTGATGTGGGTTGTGGCAGGGGAATTGTTGGAGCCATGACGCGCATCTACAGAATGCCTAAGCGGTTGGTTGGCGTCGACATTTTTAGGGACTATATTGATTTCTGCAGAAAATACAGCATCTATGATGAGCTTCACTGTCTGGACCTGAGGAAGATGCCGCTGCCCTTCAAGGACCGCGAGTTTTCTGTTGCCACCTGCATAGAGACGATAGAGCATTTGCCCAAGGAGCATGGTGAACGGCTTTTGGATGAGCTTCACAGGATTGCGGATGTGGTGATAGTTTCTACGCCTTCCGTCTTTTTTAGGCAGCCAGAAAATCATGTTGGATGTAACCCCTTTCAGGCTCATGTCAGCAAGTGGACGGTTGAGGACTTCAAGAAGCGGGGCTACGACGTCAAGGGGGTCGGGGAGCTTGCTGTGCATACTCTTGCGGTTCCGACAAGAAAGTTGACTTGCAGGTTTCCGCGGCTTCACCAGTTTCTGTTGGCTAAATCAAAGCGTAGTTAATCTTGTCTAGGGCAGAAGCTTCTGCAGGGTAGTTGCCACGCTTTTTGCTGCCTGTTTAAGTTTTGGTGTCAACCCTTCTCCGAAGCTAGTGTCTCTGGGCTGAATCACTAGGAGAGCGATTTTGGCTCCTGTGGTTTCTGTGAGGTAGTCGCAGAAGATTCTGAGGGGCAGCGTGTGGGTTGAGATTGAAGTTTTTCTGAGCAGCTGTTTGGTGTCCACGAGCTGGGATGCTCCAGCTTCTCTGTTTATTATGGCTGCGTCCACCAAGAGGATGTGGGTGGGCTTGAAGTCGGTTATCTGCTGCATGAAGCTTTCGGGGATGGTTTCGGCTTCAATCAAAAAAACATGCTCTGACACCTTTTTTTGCAGGTGTCTTACTGTTTTAACGCCCACAAAGTCGTCTCTGCGAAAGGGGTTCCCTATCCCCGCAATAACCACTCGCTCCGCTCCTGCAAGCCACTCCTTTAGGGAAGATTCGATGTCCACCTTTTGTTCTTCGGAGCCAGCCATGTGCACTCACTCTGTCACTTACTGGAAAGATATGGAGGCACTTAAAATTTGTAGTCTAGCAACAAATTTGCCTTTGTTTTACGCCTTTTCAGGTTTATCCCAGATTAAAAACAAATAATAGTTAACGAGACCTAAAACTGCCAAAAAGAGACCCCACCAAATGATGAAGTTGTGTCTCTTTGCCAACCGAGTTTATAGTGACCTATAGTATCAGTAACCAAGAAAACAGCGATAATTATCGGATTGACCCACGAAGCAGTTTTGAACGCCTTCCTTTTTTCAGCGTTACCCATATTAAACCAATAAATGCTCAACCCAATTGTGTTATAACATTTTTGGCCGTCAGAGTTGTTGCTTAGTTTTCCAGAAAAAATACTGTTTTCAACAATCCGCTGTTATTAGGAGCCTAATATGCTCAGGGGCGTGGGAAGCAAGTTACGTTCTTGCTTGGAAAAACAGGAAAAGCTATTTTTCAACAATCTTCTGTTATTAGTCTCCTAATATGATTGGGGGAAACCTGTTTTTTGGTGAGTGGTGGGCCGGACCGGATTTGAACCGGCGACCTCAGCCGCGTAAGGGCTGCATCCTAACCAACTAGACCACCGGCCCGCTCTTCCAACAGTATGGATTAACACTGTTTTATAAAAACTTGGTTTAGACTGGACAGATACTTTTTTTAGGTTTCTCGCTGAACACGTATCTTAAGCGGGGTTCTCCTAGCCTGGTAGGGAGCAGGCCTGCTAAGTCTGTGGTCCGTAGGGCCACGCGGGTTCGAATCCCGCACCCCGCGCCACCAAAATTTGAGGTGCCAATCCGTGAGCAAAAGTTTTGATTCAAAATTGGTTGCGCAGTGTGGAATCAACTGTGGAGCCTGTATTGCCTTTTTTGGTTATACGATGGGTGGAAAAAGGCGGAAGCATGCTTGTGTTGGTTGCCGAACTAGGGCTAGCTTGTGTGCGTTCATTAAGAAAGGCTGTAAAGCGCTGGCAAATAAGGAGCCTGTTGAGTTTTGTTTTGAGTGTTCAGATTTTCCGTGTGAGCGCCTAGAACGGATAGAAAAAACTTACACACAACGGTATGGGTTAAGCCTGATTGGAAACCTCAAGTACATCCAAGAAAAGGGCATGGACGCCTTTCTGGAACGCGAAAAAGAAAAGTGGACGTGCCCAACCTGCGGCGGAGTAAT
>CAZJLG010000261.1:0-2508 GCA_964546665.1 uncultured Candidatus Bathyarchaeia archaeon | reverse complement strand
TCGTTATGACCAGCCGCCCCTTCAAGGTGGGAGACAGAATATTCTTTAATGGTCAGTTTGCTGATGTGGAGGCAATTGAGTTAATCTACACCAAGATGCGTACGCTTAACAATGTTTTGATTTCAATTCCAAATCAGGAATTGCTGAAATCTGAGATAGACAATTACGGAAAAAAGTCTGTTGTCCGGAGAGGCTGCTCAATTACGGCTAACTATGATACTCCCGCGGAACAGGTAGAAGCTGCGCTGTTGGACGCAGCAAACAAGTTGGTGGAAACGAAGGACATTTTGAAAAATCCAGAGGCATATGTTTTTGTTACCGAGTTTGGAAACTTTGCTGCCCAGTTCACGCTCTATGTTTTCATAAACGACATCAAACGTATGATGCTAATCGATTCTAACCTAAAACGAGCTGTTCTGGAGTCATGCAAACAGCATGGAATAGGACTCACCACGCCAACAGTCATCAGAAGCATAAAAGACACATAACTGAACAGGGTGGGTTTGAATCTGTTAGGTAAACTCTATTAAGGCTATAGCTGCATATTAGGTAAATAACATGCCAAATGAAGGTGAAGCTGAATGAAGCTTGTAACAGTTCTTCTTCCAGAAGCCTACTTGACTGGGCTTGACGAGCTTGTAAGGTCAGGAATGTACCCCAGCAGAAGCGCCGCCATCCGCGCAGCAGTAAGAGACATGCTGAAAAAAGAACTATGGGCTAAACGCGAATAGAAACAACTACATGACCGCAAAAAAGCCAACCTGTGGCAGTCAGAATTTCCAGAAAAAATACTGTTTTCAACATGAAGTATTATTAGTCTCCTAATTATGTTCAGGGACTTGAACAGCAAATCAAATTCTTTGGGAAAACAAGAAAAAGTAAGGGAGATTTTTGGGTTCTAGATCAGCAGTGTTATGTCTGCGTCTGCGGCTATGTCTAGGAAGGCGGCTGCTCCTGCGATCTGGTCCACTTCAGGAATTAATGTTTCTTTTGTCACTCCGAACATTTCCATGGTGGGGCTGCAGGCGTAGATTTTCACGTTTCCTGATGCCTTCATTCTTTTCAGCATCTCGTAGGGCGTGGGGTAATTCATTTCTTTCAGTTTTGTTTTCAGCATTTCTTCGTATTGTTTGTAGGTTGCTGGGAGTCCAGCCTGTTCCATGGCTCCCTTCTTGAGCATGGTGAGGCCCCAGAAGGTGAAGTAGAGGTGGGTTTCGATGTCCATGGCTGCTGCGGTGGAGCCTAGTGTGAAGGCGCATAGAAGCTTGTCTATTGTGCCGCTGTGAATGATTAGTGCAAGTTTTTTTTGTTTGGTCATAAAATTCAACCTTTGTGCTACAATAGCTTTGTTATAACGCTGTTATAAATTTTTTGTATGTTCTGGCTTGTTTTTGGTGAATGCTGTTGGGGTGCCGCAAAGCTTATAAAATACACATGAATATATATTCATATGAAATTTGTCTCAAACAAACCTGCAAGTCACAAAAAAGGAGAAAACACCAAAACGACACAAAACCCCAAAGCACAAAGGAAAGAGGCAACACTCAAACAGGAACATAAATCAGATGCAGACATCATCTATGACACAGCAAAAGAGCCCTGCTATCGTAATCACAACTAAAAAAGAGGGAGAAAGACAAGATGGTGCTAAGAAACATCGTTCAAATCGATGAAAAGAAATGTAACGGCTGCGGCTTATGTATACCCAACTGCGCCGAAGGAGCCCTCAGGATAATAGACGGAAAAGCCCGACTCGTCAAAGACGTATACTGCGACGGCTTAGGAGCCTGCCTCGGAAAATGCCCCCAAGACGCCATAACCATCATACAGCGAGAAGCAAAAGAATTCGACAAGGAAGCAGCAGAAGAACACATGAAAAAACAGCAACCAGCTCCCCACATGGCCTGTCCATCAACAAAGCCAACGCAGTTTGAAAGCGGACAGAAAGAGGAGGCTACGAAAGGTTTAGAGAGTAGGCAGTCGAGGATTTCGAACTGGCCATACCAGCTGAAACTGTTGCCGCCCAATGCGCCCTTCTTTGAAAATGCGGATTTGCTGATAGCTGCTGACTGTGTGCCCTTTGCTTATGCAGACTTTCATGAGGACATGCTGAAGGATAGAGTCCTCGCTATTGGCTGTCCTAAACTTGATGACGTGAGCCTCTATAGAAACAAGCTGGCTGCGATATTTCGGGAGTCCAACATAAGAAGCGTCACGGTAGTCAACATGGAGGTGCCCTGCTGCTTCGGCTTAAAGCGTCTCGTCCAGGAAGCCTTGGAGCTTTCTGGAAAGAGTGTTCCTTTGCGGCAGGAAACAATAAGCATTAAGGGAGAAAAATTTTCATAAAAAATGTAAGGGAGAAGATTAGGTTGGCAAGTTCTAATTCGGAGTCGTGTCCGGGCATCAAAAAGTTCCTTCGCCCAAAACCAGAGTATATTCAGTGCCCTAACTGTGCGGGAAGCGTGGAGATTTGGAGCGACGAAGACACTGCCGAGTGCGACATCTGCG
>CAZJLG010000260.1:0-2524 GCA_964546665.1 uncultured Candidatus Bathyarchaeia archaeon | reverse complement strand
TAGGAGACTAATAGAGGTACATTGTTGAAAACAGTATTTTTTCAGAAAAACAAAGCATAACCAGCAGCTAGTTTCCTGTTAGAAAGCATTATATGTGCAGATAGCCGATGCAATAAGTGTCATGTTTATGAATTCATATCCAGCATATTATCTGCTAATAATTTTGGTCATAATTGTAGCCGTCTTCATAATCATCCTTCTGTTGCCAGCCATACTAGAGCTGAGAAAACCCAAAGACGCTGGACCACGCAGAATAGATGAAGAGGACGAGGAAGAAGACAGCTAACACAAGCTCGGTTCACTGTTTGAGTGGAAAAGGGGATTGGCGCCGCCGGGAGGACTCGAACCTTCGACCCACGAGTTAACAGCCCGTTGCTCTACCGAACTGAGCTACGGCGGCTCAATCAACAATATAGGTGGTACCGCTAATCTGAGAATTTGTGGCGCTATTTAAGTTTAATCGACCAAAAACCAGATACACCATCTAATAGTCGCCAGCAGCCGAGAAATGCGGCATAGAATAGAATAAATCCTGCCCCGAAAAATAGTAAACACGAACACTGATGAAGGTCGAAGTCAAGTTCTTCACTTCCTTGCGGGAAATAACAGGCAAGAAGACAGACGAAATCCAAATACAGAACGCCACAACAGTTGAGGAACTGCTGACCCTGCTCTCAGAGAAATACGGCAAAAACTTCCACGAATACATTTACAACAAGAAAGGAAAAGTGCAAGGCTTCCTCTCATTTCTCATAAACGGCAAAAACATAAACGCCCTAGAAGGCTTCAACACAAAACTGAAACAAGGAGACACCATCGCCATCCTTCCTCCAGTAGGCGGAGGCTAACTTCACACCATTTCAGCTTCAAGATACGTAGAAAAGGAATTAACCACCCGAACCTCAGCAAACCTCCCCAACAAGGACTCAGCGCCTTTTACCACAACAGGCTTGTAAGCAAAGTTTCGTCCCATCCAAGACTCCCCCTTACCTCTTTCATCAAACAGGACTGTTCCCTCCCAGCCAATCCACGCACGGTTCTTCTCCGAAGAAATCCGCCTAGACAACTCCGCCAGCGCCCTGCTTCTGCGGTTCACCTCTTCGGGGGCAAGAGGAACCATCTTCTCTGCGGTTGTGCCTGGTCTAGAAAAAAACTTTGAAACATTAACAATATCAGGCTCAACCTCTGCTATGAGCTTCTTTGTGTGCTCAAAAGCATCCTCAGTTTCTCCAGGAAAACCGCAAATAACATCTGTCGAAAGCGTTAACCAGGGAATCTTCTCCCTGAATGCCTCAACAACAGTCTTGAACTCCTCCGCGGTGTAGTGCCGATTCATGACCCCCAGAACCGTGTCGTCGCCGCTTTGGACAGGCAGATGCAGAAACTTGAAAACCTTGCTGCAAGCGTAGGCTTCCACAAGCTCATCCAGCATATCCAGCACATGATCAGGGTTCATCATGCCAACCCGAACAAAAAATTCGCCCTCAACCGCGCAGACCCGCCTCAACAAATCCGCCAAATCTGTTCCAACGTCTTTTCCATAGCATGCCGTGTCCTGAGACGTCAACCACACCTCCTTGACGCCCGAAACCAAATCCCGTTTCACCCGCTCAACAACCTCATCAACAGAATAGCTCCTCAGCCGTCCTCGGGCAAAGTGCACACAACAGTAGGAGCAATTTCCTAGACAGCCATAATTAATGGGCACAACACTCACAACAGGATTCAAGGGAACCCGCGGAAGACACAAACCAGGCTTAGAAACATCCCCCAAAAAAACAGCCTTCTCCCCCGCAGCCACCCGACGCAAAACCTCAACAACCATATTGCCCGGCGCCGGACCCACAACACCATCAAACTCCACCTCATTTCTCAAGCGTTCAAAGTTTATCAGAGGCAAACAACCCGTCACCACAAGCCGCTTGTCTCTCGGAGCCTTTCTCAGAATGTCCATGACCCGATTTTCTGTGGGAGACTTCACAGCGCAGGTGTTGTAAACCAGAATTTCAGCCTCCTGAGGATCATCAACAACCTCGAAGCCAGCTTCCTGGAGGCATCCAGCAATGACTTCTCCATCTGCAACATTTGCTGAACAACCAAAACTTTTAACGTAGACCCGTAATGACCCATCAACCATCAAGTTTCAGCCCAATTGTCACAGCCACGATTACAGAAGCCACAAACTGAGTTATACGGTTTTAATCTTACGAGAGAAACATAAAGTTTCTGCAAAACAGCTTTTTTACATGTAGGCGTAGGTGCCTCAAAACAGGTTATGGAAAGGCTTATAAAGAGTTGCATGTTCATATTTGCATCATATTTGTTTCTTAACATTAAGGCATATAAGTCACAAGGAGTCTCTGCTTAGTTAACTGCAACAAACGGAGAGATATAAAATGAAACTGATCACACTACACCTACCTGAACCATACATTCAGGCGCTAGACAACCTAGTTGACGAAAAATACTATCCCAACAGAGCTGAGGCAATCCGCACAGCGGTCAGAGACCTCCTCAGCATAGA
>CAZJLG010000259.1:0-2533 GCA_964546665.1 uncultured Candidatus Bathyarchaeia archaeon | reverse complement strand
TGTATTTTGACAGATTAGACTTTTCAAGCTCAGTAGCAAAAGATGTCATAAGCAAAACAATCGTCAGGCAACTGGTAAAGAAGTCACTTGAAGGCTTAACGTAGTTCTCGTCCAAATAAATTTGATTCAGTTCATTCAATTGGTTTAAACTAGCTGTAGGTCTATAGTAATACATTTATTTCATATTTACCACCGTTAGTGGTGAATAAACTTGGATTTGAAAAATTATTTCAATTTCTTAGGGGTTGCAGAAACTGGATACTGTCTCTAGGCGCTTAGAATTGTTAAAGCTGGAAGGAATGGGCTTTAATAGGTCTGAGATTGTGAAGGAATTAAGCGAAAAACATCAATGTTCTGAAAGAGCGGTCTATTATGATTTCGAAAATCGTGAAGATTGGCAGCCCGTTCTCCAACAGTTGGGTGATAATCAATCTATTTTGTTGAAGGCTGTTAATCGTTATGAGCAGATTTATCGTCTGGCTAGTGTTAGGCTTTTGACGGGGGTTCAGGAGGCTACTCAGCTTGGTGCTTTGAACGTTATGTTAAAGGCTAACAGCAAGATTTTGGAGGTTGCAGTTTTGCCTGAGCTCCTATCTCGTTTGAAGACTTTGGAGGATAAGGCGAAGAGGGGTGTGTTTGTGCCGTGAAGATTTCGGATTTGGTTAGGCGTGTTGATGGGCTTGAGGAGAGTTTGAAGACTCTTCGTGTAGAGGGTAATACGAAGATTGACTGGAACTGTTTTACTTCTGAGGAGCAGATTCTTTTTGAGCATATTAGAGAGTTGAAAGATAAGTATGCGCCTTATAATCCTCCTGATGATGTGTTGGAAGCTAACCATGATTTGTTCCTTAAAGGGTTGGAAATTATTTTTTGTCGGGCGCTTGAACTCTTTCAGGAAGCAGCTAAAGCATACTGTATAGTAGATGAAGTGGATGAGGCGTATTTCAAATTCGCTTTTACCTTTAGGATTTTCTGGTTCATCCACGAGTTAGGTAGACAATGTAAGAAGAACCGAAAGGAGATGGAGTTGATTGAAAAGTATGAGGATGATGATGCGCTTGGGCGGGCATATGACGAATACTTGGAAACTGTAGAAGATAAAACGCCATTGTGGTCTCCTGAAAGTTTTGAGAATTTCCTTAAACCGTTTTTTGATTCTCATGTGACGAAGAGGGGGAAGCAAAAGTGAAACAATCTCAATCAGATGAGCGTGATTTGGTTGTTCCTCCTGCAGAACTCGTTGACGTCAAAAAACTTCAGGTTGATGGACAGAATCCTAATGTGCAATCTAAACGCCAGTTCAAAGCTTTGAAGGAGAGCATCAAGCGTTATGGTTTTGTGGTTCCAATAATCACAAACAAAAACCTGTTGATTGCTGACGGGGAACATAGGCTCAAAGCAGCAAAAGAGTTGGGGTTCAAGCAGGTATCTGTTGTCAGGCTACCTGTAGAGGATGTTGACCGTCGTTTGCTTCGGCAGGTTATGAATAAGATTCGTGGAGAGCATGACCTGTACTTAGATGCTGAAGAGTATTACAGGCTTGTTTCTGAGGATTCGCGGGATTTGCTAAAGCAGTTGGTGAATGAAACAGACCTCCGAATAGATAATTTGCTGAAGCTTCGGGAACCGTTTGAGTACAGAGATGACGAGTTTCATGTTTTAGCAGAACAGTTTGGTTCTAGAGTTGAAAGCAACAGGTTAGAAGAACAGGAAATGGTGTTTTCTTCAGGTGAACCGTTGACTTTAACGTGTCATGTGGAGTTTTCTACAAAAGCAGAGGTCACTAAGCGGACGTTGGCTGTTTGTGAAGCTTTTGGATTAGGTGTTGATGAGGCTAGGCATTTTGTTGTTTTTGATGACTTTCAGCTCAATTTCAATCGGGGAGACTTGATTTGTTTAACTGGCGATTCTGGGGGAGGGAAATCTCTGCTATTAAAGGCATTCAAGAATTTTTTCGGTGAGGAAGCTGTTTGTCTGGATGAGGTGGTGGTGGACCCTGAGGAAACATTGGTTGAAGGAATAGGAGAAGACGTCACTGAAGCGGTTAAGATTCTTAGTTTTTGTGGGTTAAATGATGCTTTTCTTTTTCTCAGGAAATACAAGGAGCTTAGTGAGGGGCAGAAGTATCGTTATAGGTTGGCTAAGCTGGTTGACCGATCAGATAAGAGTGTGTGGATTGTTGACGAGTTTTGTGCAACTTTGGACCGTGTGATGGCTAGGGTTATCGCTTTTTTGCTTCAGAAGGTGGCTAGGCGGTTAGGTAAGACGGTTGTGGTGGCTTCTACGCATAGTGATTTTTTGGATGATTTTCAGCCCGATATTCTGGTGAAGAAAGGTTACGAGAGAGATGTTGAGGTTGTAGAGTTGAGTGGCAAACGTGAGATGTGTTCTATTTTCGATCATGTTCATGTTGAGGTTGGCTCGATTAATGACTATAATCAGTTGAGCAGGTTTCATTACAAGTCTAAAGGTCACGAAGAGTCTGAAGGGTTGCGAGCTAGAAACTGTTTCAAGCTTCTCTTTGATGACAAAT
>CAZJLG010000258.1:0-2538 GCA_964546665.1 uncultured Candidatus Bathyarchaeia archaeon | reverse complement strand
AGTTTCAGCGTCGTGTGGGGCTTCTTGTCTATGAACTCCTTCTCCACCGCAACGTAGCCTGCCTTCTCCAGCTTGCGCAGATGCGAGGAAATGTTGCCCCACGTTAACCCAGTCTGGCGCTGCAGAAAAAGAAAGTCTGCGCTTTCGACGACAAAGAGGTGAGACATCAGCAGCAGCCTCGCAGGCTCATGTATCAGTTTGTCTATGTTCTGAATTGCCTTCAGTTCGTCGTCGCTTGTTTTGCTGGGGCTCATTGTCTTATGCTTCCGCTGTTTCAGTTGCCTTAGGATATTTATGCACGAAACGGATCATCAGGAACAGCCCGCATGCCAGTATTATGATGCCTATGGCGGTCAGGTAATAGTACAGCGGGAAGTAAATGAAGTGCCCTACAGTGAAGAGGAGCAGAGCCAGCAGGGCGTATGCGTATATGCGTTTTGTTCTGAAGGCGTAGCCGCCCAGCAGGAACAACACTGCGACAGCCGCTCCGATAGTAAGCATGTAATTGTCAAACAGAAACACTACCCAACTGGGTGTACCTTGGCTTCTGGTTTCCATAAAAACAATTGCTCCTGCAGCAAAACCTAGAAAACCCAGCACCACCATTACTGCGGTTATTCTCATGGCTCTTTGTTGCGGGAATTTGACGTACCCGATTCTGGGGACTGTGAGCAACTTTTTGAAGCCTGCATAAACCGAGATTGCTAGGATTCCTGTGATGCCGCCTAGCCAGGGCATGTCCAAGAGCATAAATATGCTGAATAAAAACACTGAAAACGCTATTGTAATGTCTATCACTCCGTCTTGGTGATAGGAAGTGTAGGCTTTTCGTTCAATTTCTTTCAGGTCTATTTTTTGGTTCATCTGTATCTCCTGATAAATCCAGTATTCTTTGTACTATATAATACTTTGCATTACAAAGTAGTTTGCAACATGAAATTTATGGGAAAAACAACACAAAATAAGGAAACGGGGGAAGTTTCATCCCCACAAAACTGGACAACAACTAATCTATTGGCGCATAGATTTCAATCAGCAGCTCTTCCTCGGAAACCTCGTGTGGGTCATTCAAATAGATTTCCCGAAAGGGACCAACAATAGTTTTGTTGTTCTTCTCAAGCCAAGCAAAAAGCTTCTCGTACGTAGCCGTCTCCTCCTGATACGGACCCTTATGAATTATCTTCGCCATCTTCGCGCTCGGCAACTCGTAACATGTTATTTCTTCTGTTTCTTTGCCGCGCTGAGCTATTGGAACAGCCACCTCCACATCCGCATTGTTTTCTTTGTCTGCCTTCACAGCTTCTTCTGCGCTCATTTCATGGCAAATGAAGAGGGGCGGACCAATCATCTGGACACCGTTTTGAGCTGCAAACTGGCATAGCTGCGGAATCATTATTCCAATGTTTTTGTATGGCCCTCTTTTCCTCATGCCCAGCACTAGCTGAGGAGTCACATTTACGATAGAAATTTCGTTATTCAAATTATTTCACCTGCTCGTTTTGTGGTTGTGTCTGCATTTAGGGTTTGAGCAGCACCGTAATCTGATAGAGGAGAGAGGTGAGTGAAACAGAAAAACAGGCTTCTGTTCTGTATGGAGCGAACATTTACTATAAATAGGGTAACTACATCAACACGTTAGGCAGAAACTGAGTGATACCGAATGACCGAAACAATCGCTGAAGGAGACGACGTTTACCTTTACTTAGACAGAAAAAGAACCTACCTAGTCAGAGTGGAGCCAGAAAAAAGCTTCCACACCCACAAGGGCTACATCCAGCTAGGCGACCTCATCGGAAAAGAGTATGGAACCCGAATAGCCAGCAGCATGTGCATAGAGTTTGTTGCCCTGAAACCCAACCTCCGCGACCACATCTTCAAGACAAGTAGACGAACCCAAATCTCCTATCCCAAAGACATTTCCCTAATTATCCTATACAGCGGAATAGGACCAGGAAGCCGCGTAGTCGAAGCGGGAACAGGAACCGGAGCGCTCACAAGCGCCATAGCCCATTATATCCGACCAACAGGGCGCGTCTACACCTATGAGGTGCGGCAGGAGTTCCAGAATAATGCCAGAAAAAACTTGGAGCGAGCTGGGCTCCTAGATTTTGTTGAACTAAAAGAGGGCGACGTGACTTTGGGGATTGAAGAAAAAGATGTGGATGCCGTGATTTTGGATATGGCAACACCATGGCTTGTGGTTCCCCATGCATATGCTGCCTTGAAGGGAAGCGGGGTGCTGGTTTCCTTCAGTCCTACTATTGATCAGGTTGTGAAGGTGGTGGAGGCGCTGGCAGAGTATGGGTTTGTTTGCGTGGAAACTGTTGAGACTCTTATTCGTTTTATGCAGGTGGAGAGGGGAAAGACGCGCCCCGAAACCGTGATGACGGGGCACACTGGATACCTGACCTTTGCCCGCAAAGCCGTCGTGACACCGCAGGATGGTTAGGAAAGCTCCACTTCGTTGATTTCTGCCAGAGTTTCTAGGTTGTTCATCTTCACTTTCATGCTGGATATTGTGTAGAGCACATCGTCCAT
>CAZJLG010000257.1:0-2616 GCA_964546665.1 uncultured Candidatus Bathyarchaeia archaeon | reverse complement strand
CTGTGTTTACACTAGAGGTTTAAACTAACTAGTACAAAAGTTTTGAGGCTGTTTTCATTCCTTTCTGGCGCCGCGAAACTGCTCCGCCAGCTTCTTGACAAGGGATTTTATGTTTTCTCTGTTGCCGTAAACAAGCATGTACCCGTTTTTCTGCATCCTGCAAGAAAGCCCATCTTCTTTCACAAGTTTTTTCATTTTCTCTACAGGAATATCTTCCGAAATCTGGATTCGCATCCAATCTTTGTCTCGGGGAACTCTGAGGACAAACCTGGTGTCTTTCGCCTTTTTTTCGTTGTTCTCCCCTCTTTTTGGTTCTTTGAGTTTTTTCAGCCACTCTTCCACGCTTTCTGTTCCGTGCTTTTCCATGGTTAAGATGGCGTAAGATTCCACACTTCTCAAGTATGTGTCGATTCGAGACATGTTTTCTGTGCGTGTTGGGTCGGCTTTCAGAACTTGAATCATGGTCTTGGCGGAGCGCAGGTCGTTTATCACGTCTGCCGGAATCTTCTCGCCGCTTTTTTGAAGTTCTGCCAGCAGGTCAGCTAAAATTTTCCACTTTTTCTTGTAACTCATTTTTCATCTCATCTCCCTTCCAGCGGGTTTCAGAGACTGTGCTGAGTGAAGAACCAATAGCCTCGAATAGTATAAAAAAGGTATCCAGTTTATACTGGGTTCCCTCAAAAATGTTGATTTAGAAAAAACTCTTTTTACTCTTTGTCTTCCAGTTGGCGTGCTCTTGTTTTTATCCAGTCTGTAACTTTGTTTTCTGTCATCTTCTCAGCTTGGTTTTGTTCTTCCAGTTTTTCCTTTATGAGTTCCAGAAGTTTCGCTGGTTTAACGGGTTTTGTTACGTAGGCATCTGCTCCTTGGTTCAGGGCTTCCATGGCGTTCTCGAGACTGGGGTAGCCTGTGACCATTATCTTTACCATCTTTGGCGTGCTTTCGTGCAATTTTGCTAGGAGTTGCGTTCCTTCCATGTCCGGCAGCTTAATGTCCAACAGAGCTAGGTTGTAGGCTTTGTCCTTTGTTTTATTCTCAGCTTCTTGTCCTGTCTTAGCCGTGTCTGTTACGTACCCTTGCTGCTGAAGTATGTTCTTCATGGTTTTTCGTATGTTTTCATCATCTTCAACAATGAGAATTCTTGGTTTGTTTTCAGTCACATTTTACACCTCCATTCGTCTGTATAGGTAACTTAACCGTGAAAATTGAACCTTTTCCTTCTTCACTTTCTACTTCGATGCTGCCTTCATGAATTTCAACAAACCTTTTGCAGATTGCCAAACCAACACCCATGCCTTGAGCTTTAGTTGTGAAAAATGGAGTGAAGATTTTTTTCAAGTTCTCTTTTTTTATGCCAACGCCTGTGTCTTCAAATTTTACTTCAATATAACCGTTTACTCTTCTGGTCGACACCTTCATGGTTCCTCCTTTCTCTGTCATTGCTTGTATTCCGTTAATCGCTAAGTTCACAAAAATCCGTGTCAGCATGTCAGTGTCCGCCTCTATTTTTGGCAACTCATTTAATTCCATTATTGTTTCCACATTTTCTGATTGTTTGACTTGTGAGAAAGCATCTTTAACCAACGTGTTGATGCCTGTCTCTCTGAATAAGGGTTCTCTTCTTGATGCAAGACTCTGCAGATCCTTTACTATGTTGTCTGCGTATTCAACTGAATTATGGACCGCTTGGAGTGTTTCTGTGATTTGCGGGGAAACTTGAAGTTTTGGTAATTCAGTGCTGATGTAGTATACGCCGTTCTCTATGGCTTGCAAAGGGTTTCTGAGGTCATGACCCACCATAGTTGCTGCCTGTCCGATAGCGGCTAATTTTTCAGATTTAACAAGCCGCTCCTGTGATTCCTTCAAAGCTATGGTTCTCTCCTCCACCAATTCTTCTAACTGCTCGGAATAGCGTCTCAGCTCGTTTTCCATGCGTTTACGTTCAGTGATGTCACGCACAATACTGAGGATTATGTCCTTACCTCCTACAACAAGCCGCGCCTCATAATCGTGCATTTCGTCGCTTCCCGATTTGAATGGAAGCTGATATTCAAAGATTTGTATTTCTTTAGTTTGGAATGCCTGTTTGGTGCATTGCGTAACTTTTTCTGAAAACCATTTCGGTGCCACGTCATGGATGTTTTTGCCTACAATTTGGTCTGGTGGAACTAATGTGGGGAAGTCATTTGTTGGTATAAATTCTAGAACAACGCCGTCTTTGCTCATCTGCCACATTAAGTCAGGTATTGCGTTCAGGATGGCTTTGTTTTTTGTTTCACTTTTGTGCAGTTCCTCTTCTTTCCTCTTGCGTTCGGTGATGTCTTCAATTATAATCACAAAGCCTGTGGAGTTACCTGAATGGTCTTTGATTGCGCTTGTAGAGAATTCTGCTGGAAATTCGTAGCCGTCTTTATTCAAGGCAGTGTATTCTATATTTGTTAATGGTCCTTTTGCGAGAACCTTTTTCATGCTTTTCTTTACTTTTTGTTGGTCTTGTTTCGCAACAAAGATTAAACCGTTTTTGCCGATTATTTCATCTTTTGTTGAAAGCCCAAGGAAATCTAAGGTTGCTTTGTTGCATTCAATTATGTTTCCTTTCAGGTCAGAAACTGCGAT
>CAZJLG010000256.1:0-2617 GCA_964546665.1 uncultured Candidatus Bathyarchaeia archaeon | reverse complement strand
AGGATGACCTGATTATTATGCATCCTCTGCCAAGGGTTGACGAGATAGCTCATGAGGTAGATGATACGCCCTACGCCAGATATTTCCAGCAGGTATGGAATGGCATAGTCACACGAACCGCTCTTCTGGCGCTTATATTCGGGGCAAAAAAGTAGCCAAACAGCAAGCCGCAGTGCAGGACAACAGACAAAAAGATTAAAGACTGTCTGAAGAGTTAGTGCTATATGTTTGAATTGGTTTTTGTAGAAACAAACTGTTCGGAGAATTGGGTATGGTTCCAAATGTTGTAGAAGATGTTTTTTCAACCAACTTTAAGAGCGTCAACAAAGACGACATGCTTTCCACCTGTCTCTCAATCCTTGAAGAAGAGTCGACGCCCGTCTTGGTTGTGCTAAACAGCAAAGGAAAATATGTGGGCGTAATCGCTCACAGATGGATAGTCAGATCACGTTATGATCCTTCGACAACGAAAGTGGAGACTTTGATGCGTTCAGCGCCCACAGTGTCTCTGCAGGATTCTCTCAGCAAGGTGGCGAAATTGATGATAACTAGTGGAATAAGTCAGCTTCCCGTTTTTATGGGAGAGAAACTGGCTGGAATCGTCACTGATGATGCCGTTATTCAGGGGGCTGTGGTTGGAGACTGGGGCAGCACCAAAGTTGAGGCTATAATGACCAAGAAGCCTTTAATTGTCGAAAAAGACGAGTCAATTGGGGCGGTTCTTAGCATCTTCAGAGAGCATGGCATCTCTCATGTGCCTGTAGTTAAAGACGGCAGCCTCGTAGGCATCGTAAGCGTCAAGGATATAATAAATGGCATCCTTCAGCCCGGACAACGCCAAACAGTAGGCGACATAGTTGGAGAGAAAACTCATGTTCTACGTATTCCAGCCAAGGGGATAATGAGTACGCCCGTAGTCACAGTTTTGCCGGAAACCACACTGAAAGCTGCTGCAGAACAGATGCAGAAATCCAACATTTCGTCTCTGGTTGTTATCAGCAAAGGAAGACCCACAGGAATACTGACCAGAAGAGACCTTCTTGAGCCCCTAGCCGAAATGGAGATGCCAAAACAGAGGATAACTGTCCAGTTTTCTGTGAAGGGCGTAAAAATGGACGACCTTCAACGCGGATTTATCATGGAGGACTTCGAATCCTTTGCGCGCAAATACCAGAAGACACTAGAAGCTGGCACACTTTTTGTTTACATGAAAACTCATGGAACAAACTACAAGGGGCAGCGGCTGATCCACTGTCGGCTCCAGTTCAGGACAAGAAGAGGCTCATTTTTCAGCTCCAGCGAAGGCTACGGAGTTGAGGCAACCTTTCACACAGCCTTGGTTCGGCTTGAGCGGCAGCTTCTGAGAAGCCAAGAGCTCGCGCATGAGCCAGAATACGCTAAGAGGTATTTGCGGCAGATAGATTTTCCTTCAACAGAACTTTAGACTACAGAGTGGAGGTGAAACTGTGACAGAAAAGGGAGAAATTTACGCCTGCAAAATCTGCGGCAACGTGGTGGAAGTTGTTTCGCCGGGTAGCGGAGTCCTCGTCTGCTGCGGACAGCCCATGCAGTTCGTGGGAGACGAAGACTAACAGCATCTATAAATAAACTCGCCGCACATTAGTAATGCGGAATCCTGAAGGGGCGGGTGTGCTTGGGTGAAACCACTTTACGTGTATCCAAAATCAAAGACGGAACAGTAATCGACCACATCACAGCCGGGCATGCTTTAGACGTGTTAACGATTTTAGGCATCACAGGACGCGTCAGCGGCGTTGTGACTGTTGGCATGAATGTGCCCAGCAAAACGTTAGGCTTGAAAGACATGGTTAAGATTGAAGGAAGAGAACTCAAGTCTTGGGAAGTGGACAAAATTGCGTTGTTGGCTCCCCACGCCAGCATCAACATCATCCGAAACTATAAGGTTGTGGAAAAGCAGCTGGTCCAGCTGCCTGACATAATACGGGAAGCAGTCAAGTGCGGTAACCCTGCGTGCGTCTCAAACAGCAAAGAGCCTGTGAAGTCTACTTTTTATGTGGAAAGCAAGGAGCCTCTTCGTTTAAGGTGCCATTACTGCGGCTTCATCATGGAAAAGCAGGATATTCCTAAGCAGTTTTGATTTGTCTGGCATTTTTTGTGGAGCTTTGCGTTTCTATATATGCTAATTAGTTGTCTATATAGTATTTGGGTAATATAGATATGGTTTCTTTTGCATCTCAAACTTGGTTAAAATGTCAAAGCCAAAAAATAGAACAAAAAAGTCAGAAGCAAAACTGAGTGAATCTTGGTACTTTACTCACTTCTGAAGCAATTGACAAATCACTTACCATAATCTCCTGCTCCTTCTAGCAGCAAAACTTTCTTGGTAATCAGAAAAATGAACACACCCTAAACGCGTGTAACCGTGTCTCCTCCAGTTTGCAGCATCAAACACCATTTCAAGATGTTGGTTTACTCTCTGCTTTCTAAGCTAAGACCTAGAAGCAACATGAACAACTGATAAACTTGGCTAGGCGCCCGTGTTTCTCCGGGTCTTCTTTTTGGATGTGTCAACATAGGCTTTTTATTACTTTATAGTAATATTTATATTGGATGAACTACCATTATTACTTCACGG
>CAZJLG010000255.1:0-2627 GCA_964546665.1 uncultured Candidatus Bathyarchaeia archaeon | reverse complement strand
ATGTAGACTATGTCGTTGGGCGAGATTTTGAGTTCCACGTTGTCGTAGATGACGTCTGATGCGCCTACTCTGTGCCAGCTGCCGTCTCCGCTTGGAGGAGGCGAAAAACGACTGTACAGGGCTTCGAAACCGCCTCTGTAAAAGGTTAGGGCATCATCAATCATGGTTTGAATTTGTGTTTCGGCTGTTTGGTTGTGAAGCATTTTGAGCCCAGTCAAGCCGTAGAGGTCTATGATGTGCATCTCTGGGAACCACTCGTCGGCGATGGTGACTGCCTGAGCAAAGCCCCCATAATACCTGTCATGTACTCCCTGAATGCTGGGCTGATGCTGCATAGTATAAAGAAAACTTTCTCCAGCCAAGGTGGCGGCGTCAAGGTATCCAGTGGTGCCCGTTAACTCGTAGGCTTTCAGGAGCGCTGGGATAACCCGCATGGCATCGATGCTGTAGTAGTGGCTGCTACCGTCCTTGCTCTGGAAGCCCCCGTAAGCCAGCTTCTGGTCGTCTACGCACTGGATAGACACTAGATAGTCTGCCAACTCCACGATTTTGCTGTAGACACTCGTTTTTTGGCTCTCGAACTGGCTGCTCTGGTATGCTTCGGTTAGGAAGTCGATGGCGTGGGCGGCTGCCGCTGGACCTCTCTGCCATTCCGTGTCAACGCCTGTTCCGGGGATGACATAGAAGTATGGGGCATAATCCATGATGAAGCTGAAATATTGTTGCGGAACTGTTCCCATCGTCTATGCTCTCCTCAGCGTTGACCCCTTCAGTTTGGTTAGGATGCGTTCCAGCTCCGCCTGCAAAACCGTCAAGGGCGGAGAATCTTTTATGACGTTGACGTTCTGGTCGCCCACACTGAAGCTTAAGCCCACGGCTGAGCCGCCTGTCAGGTAGCAGATGGCGTAGACTGCGGAGAGAACTGTTAGGGCTTCTTTTTCTGCGTCGCTGCAGTCGCCGCTGTCCACCTGCTTGTCTGTTTCCAGCTCCAGCGTAACTTCGGCTCGTTTAATCATCTTGAAGATTTTGTCGTCTGGGACTTCCTCAGAGGTTACGTTGATTACGTCGCGGACATCGTCGGCTGAAACGGACACCAAAGTTCACGTCACCAAACATAACAGATAAAATAAGGCTGATTTAAGGTTAGTTCACAAAAATAACTGTTTAAAAAGGATTATTTCAGAAATAAACGTTTTAAAAAAGAGATTGTGTTTGACGGTTTGTTAGATAACCGCTGAAAAGCAAACACTCAAAATTAACCATAAATCTTGGTCAAGAAAAATTGACTAATGTCTTAGTTGCTTGGTCAAGAAATCTTTACAAAAACTGTTTTATGAGTATCAGTTACGTGATAAACTGTTACGGTGGCTGTTGTGAAAAAAGCCGCATCAAAAACTGTTCTGCTTTTAATTCTTTGTTTAGTGTACTTGTTATCGCAGTTCGTTAATTTGGGAGCAGCAAATCCTCTTCCGCCTCCGGGAGATCTGGTGCAAGTTTACATTAGGGCTGATGGAAGCGTTGAAGGGACGACTAAGATTCAACGCCAAGGAGATGTCTATACTCTCACTGAGGATCTTCAATGTTTTTGTTTGGATGTGAGAAGAAGTAATATAATATTTGATGGAAACGGGCATACTCTGTATGCTGAGATTGCTTTCAGATACGTGACAAATGTTACCTTAAAAAATACGTTAATTACCGTGCCAAAGCGAACAGGTATAACATTAGATCATTGTTCCAATAGCACTATCATCAATAACCTGATATGGGGATGCGGAATAGTAGGTGAATTCACTGGACCATCCGCTGCAGCCATCAATATAGCTTCTGGAAATTCAAACATTATCGTTGGAAACAACATAACCGGAAATGAAGTTGGTATGATAATCAATTTTGCTCCTGACACGCTGGTTTACAACAACAATTTTGTATCCAATACTTTTGATGTGAGGGAATGGGGTGGACTTGGTTGGGAGTCGGTCTCGTCAATCGGAATTTTCGACAATGGCAAAGAAGGAAACTACTGGAGCAAATATGATGGAATAGATGAGGATGGCGATGGAATAGGTGACACTTCATTCGTTATAGACAGTTACAACACAGACAATTTTCCACTCATGGAACCTGTTCCTGTAATTCCAGAATTTCAGTCATGGACTGTTCTGCTCCTGTTTTTTGTTGCTTCTCTGGTTGGTGTGGTGGCTAAAAGGAAGGTTTTTCGTTCAGCTTAATAGTTAAATAACGTAGAGAATTAAGAAGTATGGGTCACAACATGTTCTACGAACAATACTTGAGGGCAACTCGAGAGAAAGGCAGCTTCATCAACATCAACCTTGATCCTGCGCTGCCAAAACAAAGAACAGACAACGTGGTTCCAGACAGATACGCCCACAGGGAAGATGCAGAAACTCTCCTTAACTTCTCTCTGGACATCATCGAGCAGGTTGGCGACTACTGCTGTTCCATAAAACCGAACACCCAATACTATCTCGGACACACTGATATACTCAAAAAAATTGCAGCAAAGATTCACAAAGAAGGAATGCTGGCCATACTGGACCATAAACTAGGAGACATCGGCTCCACAAACGGCTCAGCCCTCTACTGGATAAAAGAAATGGGCTTCG
>CAZJLG010000254.1:0-2629 GCA_964546665.1 uncultured Candidatus Bathyarchaeia archaeon | reverse complement strand
GACAACGTTCACATGGAAGCCGGAGACTTTCTGCGCCAACAAACAGCAACACTGGGCATCCCCCAAGACCAGCTTGTGGGAATAATGACTGCCGCCAAAATGAAGAACGTGGACATAGCCACCAGCAAATTCGAGGACATAACCTTAACCGCCATAGCCACTGCCGGAGTCCACTTCGCAGCCACCGCAGGCGACGAAATCGCCTCAAAACAAAGCGCTTTCCCTCCCATGAAATGGGGCACAATCAACATTATCGTGTTAGTTGACGGCGACTTGACAGACAGCTGCATGGTCAACGCTGTGAGCACAATCACGGAAGCAAAAACAGTTGCCTTACGGGAGCTGGATGTAAGAAGCCGCTTCTCCGGCGAAATCGCAACCAGCACTGTTACAGACAGCGTCGTGCTGGCTTGCACGAAAAAGGGACATAAGATAGAGTTTGCTGGAACTGCCACGCCGTTAGGAGAATTGATTGGGAAATCTGTGCGAGAGGCAGTGAAGGAGGCTCTCCGTAATCAGGAAAACATAGTTTCCGATAGACCGCTTACACGCAGGCTGAAGGAGAGGGGAATAACGGTTGAGAACATGACAACCCTCTTTTCGCAAATCAGCTCTATCCTCGACGAGAACCCTGAAAAGCGAAGGCAGTTCATAGAAAAAGTTGAGAAGGCTTTGTCTGACCAGAACATCGCAGCGCTGGTCATTGCAGGACTCAGACTTGACGAAGATGCAAAGACAGGTTTGATTCCTGAGAATCCAGCCAACGAGTATGGACGAAATTTTGTGCTCAGCAAGATTCTTCAGAAAGCCGTGACAGACTACCTTTCAAAAGAAGGAAAGGCATACAAGTACGTTAGACCCGACTACCTGAGTTCAGTCTTTGCAGAGAAAATGGGCTGGTTCACAAGAAGCATCCTCTCCGCCGTCATGTATTCTGTCTATTCAGAGGTTCTCGAAAAAAAGCCTGAAAACCAGAAAGAATGAAACAGAAAACATGCAACAGCCTGTTGACTCGTTTTTCCATACGAGCAGCAAGCCTTAAATATTTTACTTCGGTAGTTCCACGCTCCTAAAGAGGAATCAGCTTTGAAGTTCGGAATGTTCATTTATGAGCCTACACCAGTTGAAGGATTTGACCTACAAGTATACCGCCTTAAATCTGAACGAGGAATTGTTGGAAAAGCAAACCCTGAAATGACCACCAACATCGCCTGCTTCGGCGACAACAACATGGCCGCAAAACATCCTGACTGGGTTCAAATGTCAAAAGATGGACCTGCACTGCGAACAAACAAGAAATACAATTTACGTTGGGACATCGTCTGCAACAACGAAAAACAGATGGTCGACTACATGCTTGACCTGATCGAGGACACTGCAGATAAAACCAAAGGAATAACCGTTAGCAGCATGCACGTCGCAGACCACGGCTTCTGCACATGCCCAAGATGCAAAGAAGCCCACAAGAAAAGCGGACTAGACTGGCTGGAATTTAGAGCACAAACGGTCACAGACTTTATTGGCGCAGCAAAGGAACGGGTAAAGAATAAGCCCTTCTATGTTGGGTTGCTTCCTGACCCCGTTAATGCCTATGAAAGGTTCGGCATGGACTTTGATGCCCTAGCAGAATATGCAACCGCTTTTGTTGTTCCGCACTGGTCGAAGACTTATGCAACTCCATGGTATTTCGAGTCCCTGTCTCGTGCATTCAAGAAATTACTGAAGAAGCCTGTGTATCCGGGTCTCTACATACGGGGACCAGGAGATGACCCAAACGAGCTTGAGAATCACACGCAGATACTGAAGACAGCATGCCGTGTAGCAAGAACTGGAGTAGACGGACTCATCTTCCTAGCAGCAAACGCATCAATCATGAAGAATTTCCAGAAAGCTTGTGTCGAAGACGTGGAACTCCGCGAAGACTTGGAAGGCTACGGCGGCAAACCAGTTCTAGACTTGGTAGACAAGTGGGAAAGCATACTGGACTAAGCTCTCGCATCCCCATCTTTCAACCCACTTTTTTTCCTTTTTTGTTTTATCCAGCCGCAGCAATCAAGCAGATGCTATGCCGTTTTTCTTGGGTTTTTGCGCCTATAACGGAAATCGGCTTTGATTTCAAGTAAGAAAAATTATGTAACACTTTTGGGGGTTACTGAAGCAAAGCTTATATAACATGCATCGAAGTATTTTGCAGTTTTAAGATGAGGTATGAGGATGGAATTCGGCAATTACCTTTTCGAAGCAAAGAAGGTTAAAGGATTCGACTTTGACGTGTACCGACTGAAGCCCGAAACAGGAAGACGCGGAACACCACAAGACGACATGTGGAACAACATCGCAGTTTTCGGAGACAACGTATCTGGCCGTGCACACCCAGACTGGGTCTCTGAATCAAAGCTTGGACGAGCAGTAAGAGGAAACAACCAGTTCAACCTGCACTGGGACGTTCTCTGCCCAACACAGCCAGAATTCAGAGCAGAACAATTAGACTACATCGAGAATGCAGCTGAAACAACAGGTCAGCCAATCTTCCTAAACAGCTGGCACTTCGCAGACCACGACCACTGCACCTGTGACCGCTGCAACAAACTATGGAAAGAGAGTGGACTTGACTGGTTCACATGGCGCA
>CAZJLG010000253.1:0-2631 GCA_964546665.1 uncultured Candidatus Bathyarchaeia archaeon | reverse complement strand
GTAATGAGCGGAATCAAACCCACAGGAGAATTCCATCTGGGAACCCTCATGACCGCCAAGGAAATCATCTATTTTCAGCAGCAGGGAGCCCAAGCCTTCTACGCCATCGCAGACATAGAAGCCTACGAAGACAACCGCTTATCCTTCAAAGAAACCGAAAAAATTGCTGTCGGCAACGTTGCAGACCTGCTGGCTTTAGGCTTTGACCCAAAAAGGGGGCACATTTACAGGCAGTATAAGGAGCAGCGTGTCCGAGATTTGGCTATCTATTTCGGCGCTGGCGTGACTTTAGCCACAATGAAAGCCATCTACGGCGAAAGACACATTGGACTCTACTTGTCGGCTCTTGTGCAGGCTGGAGACATTCTGATGCCTCAACTCAAAGATTTTGGGGGCCCCAAACCAACTGTGGTTCCTGTGGGCGTAGACCAAGATGCTCATCTTCGTTTGACCCGTGATTTGGCTAACAAGTTCCGCCGCAAATTCAAGTTTGTTCCCCCCTCTTCGACTTACCACAAGATTCTGAAGGGACTAGATGGCTCTCCGAAGATGTCAAAACGAAATCCGATGAGCTACTTCACCCTGAATGAGACTCCTAAGGCTATTGGCAAGAAGATTATGAGCGCCTTCACTGGCGGAAGAGCTACGGTGGAGGAGCAGAAGGAGCAGGGAGGGATTCCAGAAATCTGTCCCATATACGAGATTGAGATGTGCCACTTCGTTGAAGACGACAACGAGGTGATGGAAACCTACAAGTGCTGCAAATGCGGAAACCTGCTGTGTGGAGAGCATAAGGCTAGGACAAAAAAGATTGTCACCCAGTTCGTTGAGGAGCATCAGAGAAAACGGGAAAAACTTGTGGACAAGGCACGGGAAATCTTGGGAGTCAACTAGAACCGCGTCAGTTGTTGAAACCTTTAAAGCCTTCTTGTCATAAAGCTAAACCACGTTCACATTTCATAGTGACTTGTGTGTCATGGAGGAAAATGCAGGTGCCTGAACTCAGGGAAAACGAACAGAAAACCTTGCTTGCCCTAGAAAAGCTGAAAGGACGAGCCCCAGTTGGGCAGATAGCCAAAACGGCGGGTTTAGCTCACGCCGCAGTCATGAGAGCATTCCTCACCCTCACCGAAAACAAGCTAACCAGAACACACGAAAAAAAACAAACCCTACTTGTGTTGAGCGCAGAAGGAAAAAGCTACGCGAAAATAGGTCTCCCAGAGAGACGGCTCCTAGATGCGGTGATTAAGCTTGGCGGCGAAGCAAAAGTTAACGTTGCGGTTGAAGAGGCAGGCTTAGAAAAACAGTTTATGTCCGTTGCTTTGGGGTGGCTTAACCGAAAGGGCTGGGCAACCATAAGGCAAGGCGCTCTGAAGTCTTTGAAGGCGCCGCAGCTTGGAGATGACGAGAAACTTCTGCAACTCCTGTCTGAGAAGGAGGAAGTGACTGTTGAGGATTTGGGTCAGGAAATGCAGAAGGCTGTTTCTGTTCTGAAGGGTCGGAAGCTGGTGGAAACCGAAGAGAAGACCATGCGTGAACTAGAGTTAACCGATGATGGATGGAATCTGGTCAAGAAAGGCATTGAAGTTAAGGAAGAGGTCAGTCAGCTAACTCCTGAGCTTATCAGAACAGGCCAATGGCGGAACGTAAAGCTCAGAAAATTCAATGTTGAGGCTCCTGGTCCCGAAGCCCTTATGGGAAAAATTCATCCTGCCCAGCAGATAATCCAGCAGGTCCGAGAAATCTTCTTGGAGATGGGCTTCACCGAGATTCGAGGCTCCATAGTTCAGACAGCCTTCTGGAACTTTGATGCACTCTTTCAGCCTCAGGACCATCCCGCCAGAGACGTGGTGGACACCTTCTATCTGTCCAAGCCAGAAAAGGGCAAACTTCCAGACAAGAAATCTGTCGAGGCTGTTGCTGCGACCCACGAGAACGGCTGGACCACAGGTTCAAGGGGCTGGCAGTACCTTTGGAGTCCTGAAGAAGCAAAAAGGCTGGTGCTCCGGACGCATACAACAGCTGAGACCATCCGTTACTTGTCGGAGCATAAGGAGCCTCCAGTTAAAGTCTTCTCTGTGGACAGGGTGTACCGCAACGAGAAACTCGACTACAAGCACCTAGCCGAGTTCCATCAGATTGAAGGAATAATCATGGACAAGAAGGTGACGCTGCGGGACCTCATGGGAACCCTGACAGAATTCTACCATAAACTTGGGCTGGAGAAAGTGCAGTTCTGGCCCAGCTACTTCCCCTACACCGAGCCTTCCATGCAGTCCACAGTCTACGTTCCCGAACTCAAAACATGGGTTGAATTGTGCGGAATGGGGATTTTCCGCCCAGAGGTTTTGGCTCCTTTTGGGGTGAAGCATCCTGTTTTGGCTTGGGGCGGCGGCTTGGAGCGGCTGATTCTTATCAAGCTCGGCATCGAGGACATTAGGCTGCTGTATAAGAACGATTTAGGTTGGATAAGGAGGACGCCAGTATGCCAACGATAACGCTAGAAAAGGACCGTTTCAGCCATTTTGTTGGACGAGACCTCAGCGTCAAGGAGATGGCTAAGTGGCTTCCGTGGCTGGGAACCGACACCGAAGAGGTCGGCGAGGACTACGTGAAGATCGAGTATAACCC
>CAZJLG010000252.1:0-2634 GCA_964546665.1 uncultured Candidatus Bathyarchaeia archaeon | reverse complement strand
CCTGCTGAGGCTGTGATTGAGGAAGTAGCTGAGATTCCTGAGGCGCCAATCGAAGACGCTGTTGAGGCTCCAGTTGAAGAAACCATTGAGGCTGCTGTCGAAGCTCCTGTTGAAGCTCCAATTGAAGCTCCCGTTGAGGTTCTGGTTGAGGAAACAGTTGAAGAAACAATCCATGCTCCTGTGGCTCCTGTCGAGGAAGCTGTTGAAGAAGCTATGGAGGAGATAGGTGCTCCGTCCGTTGATGTGCCCATCGAAGCTGTTATTGAGGCTCCTGTTGAAGAGGCAATCGAAGTTGAACCAATGTTCGAGGAGATAGCGGTCGACGAAACCCTTGAGACGCCAGAAGCTGAACTATCTGAAGAAGCAGTTGAGATAACAGTGGAAGAGGCTGTTGAAACGCCTGTCATCGAAGAAATAACAGAAATCGAAATCGTGTCCGAGACAGAAGAAGAGATACTGACTGTTGAAGAGGCGGCTGACGAGGAAATCATGGACGAGTCAGATGCTGCAGAAAACACCGTTGAAGCAGACAGCGAAGACCTAGATGAAGAAGAGGCTCCGATGGAAGAAGAAGTTGCAGACGACGAAGACATGACTATCGACGACGACACATACGAAGGCTACTAAACTAAATCCTAAACTAACCCTTTTTTCTCTTTTTGTTTTCCATCTCAGTTTTGTCAAGAAATTTTGACTAGTGTACTGTTTGTTTGGTCAAGGAATCTTTACAAAAAAGCTTTTACGGTATAGGTACAGTACAATCATCTGTTATGCGTTCTATCAAAAAAACTAAAGCAGCATTCGTGGTTCTGCTGAGTTTTTCCCTTATTCTGTTAACACTCCACGTTCTTCTTGTCAATGCAACCGAAGACTCCTGGACAAAAAAGGCGCCAATGCAGCAGGCGAGAAGCGGTTTGGGCGTTGCCGCAGTGAACGGAAAAATCTATGCCATCGGTGGTTCCACCGCTAGCGGATTCGCTCCCAGTATGCCTGGTTCTTCCGTCTTGGATACCGAACATAATGTGGCTACAAATGAGGAATATGATTTGGCAACTGATTCATGGACTTTTAAGAAACCCATGCCGACTCCACGAATCTTTTTTGCTACAGCCGTGTACCAAAACAGGATCTATTGCATAGGCGGAAAAACAGCTGACGGCTACACTGGAGTAAACGAAGTCTATGATCCAACAACGGACACGTGGGAAACAAAAACTTCAATGCCTACCGCTAGGGGAGGGCTATCGGCAAACGTTGTAGGCGACAAAATCTATTTGATAGGTGGAACTCTTAACGGAACCCTCAATGAAGTTTATAATCCAACAACAGATACATGGGCTACTAATACTCCTTCACCGAAGGATACAACATTTGTTATTTGTGTTTCAGCAGTCTTTGACAAGAAGATATATGTTATAGGTGATATTTCCGAGGATCAGCATTATGAGCTGAATCAGATATACGACACTGAAACGGACACCTGGAGTGATGGATCTTCGCCGCCCTCAAGTGTCACTGGTGGTGCTGCAGCCGCTACCACTGGAGAGCTGTCTCCTAAACTGATCTATGTTCTTGGAGAGCCGGGGGGACTCCGACCGGGAGAAGAATCCACCTTTGTTAGAGTTTACGATCCCAAAAATGATAGTTGGATTCTCGGTACTGATGCACCAACCAGCCGTTACAATTTTGGTGTTGCAGTAATCGAAGACATATTTTACGTTATTGGAGGTCATACCTACAATTATCTTCCTGGTAATTTCGCGCCAACCGCAGCAAACGAACAATATACACCAATCGGGTACATCCCAGAGTTTCAATCGTGGACTGTTTTACCCTTGCTCCTTACTGCAACCTTGGTGATTATGATTAGCAAAAAGAGAATAACAAAAACGTCCAGCGTCTAATTTTTTGTTTGATATTTCCTGTGTCCAAGCAGTCGAGATTGGTGTGGTGGTTGGCTTTTTGGATACGTAACATTTATGTGTAGTGTTGGCGGCTAGAAATCAGCAGAGAAGTCTGTTAAGGAAGGATATGTGTGCCGATTAAGAAAAGCGATTTTATAATTGTTGATTACACAGGCAAAGTTAAGGAGACAGGAGAGGTTTTCGACACAACCTCCGAAGAAACCGCGAAAGAGAGCAAACTCTACAAAGAGGGCGACATCTACGAGCCAAGACTTGTAGTAGTTGGAGAAGGATGGCTTCTGAAAGCCCTAGACGACGCCCTACTCACATTCAAACTCAACAAAAAAGAGTCAGTGGAGATTCCTCCAGAAAACGCCTTTGGACCACGGGACTCAGAAAAAGTGAAACTTGTTCCCCTCAGGCGGCTGATAGGCCGCGGAATAAACCCACAAATGGGAGCACAGATCGAGTACGACAAGAAACTCGCCACTGTACGAACCATGGGCTCCGGAAGAGTAACACTTGACTTTAATCCGCCCTTGGCTGGAAAAACTTTGGTCTACGAAGTTACCATCCAAAAACAACTTAAAACAAACGAAGAAAAAGTTGCTGCTCTTATCCACCGTCGGATACCCGCGGTTGAGGCTGAAAAGTTCGAATTCAAAGTAGGAGAAGAAGACGTTACACTGAACATGCCTGCTGAAGCCCTTTACGTTGAGGGAATACAGCT
>CAZJLG010000251.1:0-2634 GCA_964546665.1 uncultured Candidatus Bathyarchaeia archaeon | reverse complement strand
TTATAAGCAAAACAATCGTTAAAGAACTGGTCAAAAAATCAATTGAAGGATTAACATAAAACTAAGCTGTCATGTTTATGCGGCTTGTTGTCGAAAGTCTAAAAAGCGATTATGTTGATTCTAACTTGTGAAATATTCATTTAAAATAGGTTCTGTATGGGGCATTCCTATCGAACTTCACATAACCTTCATCCTATTGATGGGTGCTGTGTTTTTTCTCTCGTTTCCTCAATTGTACCTTTTCATCCTCATGCTGTTTCTCTTCATCTTTGTTGTCTTCCATGAATTGTCACATTCTCTGGTTGCAAGACACTACAACATAAAAGTGCGCAAAATCATACTTTACCCAATTGGTGGAGTATCAGAAATCGAGGAGATAGGAGAAAAACCAAGTATTGAATGGCGAATGTCTATTGCTGGTCCACTCACAAGTTTTGCCATCGGCGCGGTTCTTCTTGTTCTAGATCAGATTCTATTTGTGGGAACGCCGATTACCCTTTTCGTACCAACACTTGGCACAGCTGGAAGCCTTTTGCTTGACTTGGCAATGCTCAACCTGTTTCTAGGCGCCTTCAATTTGATTCCTGCCTTCCCAATGGATGGGGGCAGAGTTTTCAGAGCCTTTCTTGCAGAACGAATGAAGTTTTCCGATGCAACCAAATATGCTTCGTTTATAGGTAGAATCTTTGGTATAGTTATGGCTGTTGTTGGCATTCTATACAATTTTTGGTTAGTCCTAATAGGGGCATTCATTTACATAGGCGCAAGCGAGGAAGCGGAATCAACCATAGTTTCAACAACTATGGCGCGGGTAAGGGTTAAAGACGTTATGTATCCTGAGGTTGCCTCTGTCAAACCTGAAACCACCCTTGCAGAGGCTTTAGACATAATGTTCAAGGCACGATATCATGATGCCTTAGTTGAGAAAGACGGAGTTTTTCAGGGAGTCGTGGCTTGGGATGAAATTATGAAAACGAAACAAGAACAAAGAAGTAAGTTAAAGGTTGAGCAATTACCGCTAAAACAGATTTCAGTTTTCTCGGACGAATCAATCCTTGAAGCCTACAAGATAATGTCCCGAGAAAAACTTGATCTTGTGCCCGTTGTTGACAGACAAGCACCCAGCAAGATTTTGGGTGTGCTAACCAGCGAGGGCGTGGCCTACGCCTATGAAAAAGCTAAAAATCTTCGTTAGATTCTCTTTTGCTGCTCTCACTGAGGCAACGTTATTTTGAGTAATTTATTGTGAAGCTTGCGCCATTGGAAAAAAGAGACGAAACTGTCACTAATGCTGTGTTTTGGCGGTTATAGATTGTAAATTGGGAAAAAGGAAAGTCGGTGATGGTTCCTACTTTTGTGTCCATCGTTACTTTCGAGTCTGTGAATGTGATGCTTCCAAAATCTGCTAAAGAACTGAGGCTGCCGTTTATGGTTGGTTTTTCAATTATCCATTCAGCGGAAAGTCGGGAAGAGCTATAAACGAAGTTTTGTTTGAATCTCTGTCCGTTGGTCTCATCAACGATTTCTACAGTCCATTCATTCTTGATTTTATCCACAAGATTTATGGAAGCCACAATTTTGTCTCCCTGCGATATTGACATATTTTTAATGGTGGCTAAGTAATTGGGCAGAAGTTCAAACCAAGCAGAATATTCGGCGCTACCGTTTATGGAATCATGTCTAGTTCCTGTCTGAATCAACGTTTGGTCTACGTAGCCTCCTATGCCTATCCATGCGGTAGAAAATGTATCGGTTTGGGAAACGCTGACTTCTGGTACAGTCCATGAGCCACTGACGCCAACTACAACGGGTTGCGGCTTATTATTGTTTGATACAACGACGTAGCCTCCCCAATCTAGGCTCGTCAAACGTCGACCAGAAGAGCCCTGAAAAAAGGTAATGAAGGCTACAATCAGAGACAAAGAGACCGTAAGCATTATCATCCATAGTGCTATGAGATAAATTCTGCTGGTTTTCCAGCTTGCTTGGCTATCCTGCGTATGTGTCTTCCTTAGTTTTTCCTTTTTCTCGACATTCTCAAACCTGTTAATTTGAACTATGCCTTTGTTCAGCCCAACCCAATATTTATCCATTAAATTTTGATGGTAAACAAATTTGTTTACTAGTCTCTCCAGCTCTTTAACGGATAAATTTTCGGCACCTACAAGCTCGTTGCCCCTCAGAGCGACATCACTTTTGAGTTTCGAACTCAAAAAATTTGATAAAGCTTTTGTTTCATAGTTCAGTTCACCCAAATCCACTTTTAGTTTCCTTTTTTGCCTCAGAAACAACCCATCCTGAACCTATGGCGCTAAGAGCAAGCATCTAGTCACGTCTTTTATGTGTAACAATCACTCTTTAACACATTCGGTTTGTAAGTCAATGTTCTGATCTAACTTGGAGTTTGTCGACGCGGTTGCAGGGATATTATAAGCAAAACAATCTTTAAAGAACTGGTTAAAAAATCAGTTGAAGGACTAACCTAAGTGCCAATTCTTAGTCCAAGATGAGTTGGGGGGTTAAAATTTAATCAAAAGATCAGAAGGTTAGTGAAAAGAAATTAACGGTATATTGTAAATTCATCAATTATTTTGTTATCTAACATCAGTGTCGCAGTTGTATTCCCATTTGACC
>CAZJLG010000250.1:0-2641 GCA_964546665.1 uncultured Candidatus Bathyarchaeia archaeon | reverse complement strand
ATCGTGGAACAAAGGCGAGAAAGTGTCATACAAGCCGCAGAGACACCTTCAAGTCAGTAAATGCCTTGCCCATCGCCAGACTGGAGGATAATAAGCTCAAGATGCTGACGAAAAGTTACAGGAAACGGGATGCTTCGCGGAAACTGAAATTGAAACCAGAATTTGAGGAGAAGGTGGCGTTCGTCAAGGCTCATCCGGACCTGAATCCACAAGTGATTGACTGGTATGTTAAAGAGGGCTACAGGGGAATCATACTTGAGGGCACAGGGCTGGGACACGTTGGAGATTACCTGTTTTCAGCCATCCGAAACGCAGTCAAAAAGGATGTGGTTGTATGCATGACTTCCCAGTGCATCTGGGGAAGACTAAACATGAACGTTTACGATCAGGGCAGAGACCTTCTTGCAATGGGTGTTCTTTCCCTTGATGATATGCTTCCTGAGACGGCGTTCGTGAAGCTCAGATGGGTTCTAGGACAAACAGCCAAACCTGAAGAGGCAAAGAAGCTTCTCATGGAAAACGTAGCCAACGAATATTCGCCTAGAACAGTTTATGATAATATAGGAATTTGAGGAAGAAGGTTATGAGCAGCAAATATTCTAAGATTGGCTTGAAGGCAGGACTTGAGATTCATCAGCAGCTGGACACTAAAGAGAAGCTTTTCTGTTCCTGTGAACCCAAACTGTTCAAGGACGAGCCTGAATTCACTTTTCTGCGAAGACTGAGACCAACCCAGAGCGAGCTGGGTCAGGTTGATTCAGCGGCTCTCTTCGAGTTCCAGAAGGAAACACGGATTCTGTATGAAGCAAACAATGAATCTGCTTGTTTGGTGGAGATGGATGAGGAGCCTCCCCACGACCTGAACAGGGAGGCAGTGGATATCTGTCTCATAGCATCGCTTATGATGAAGGCTAAGCCAGTGGATGAAGTTCATGTTATGCGCAAAACAGTTATAGACGGCTCAAACACAACAGGATTCCAGCGAACATGCGTAGTAGCATTAAATGGCGAAATTGACATCAAAGGAAAAAAGGTGGCTATTCAGCAGGTTAGCCTTGAAGAGGATGCGGCAAGGAAAACGGGAAAGGAGGGGCAGCTGATACGCTACCGCATCGATCGCCTTGGAATACCCCTCATCGAAGTTACCACTGCGCCAGTCATCTATTCTCCAGAGGAGGCAGAGGAGACTGCTTTCGCTATTGGCAGAATCTTGAGGTCAACCCGCATGGTTAGGCGGGGCTTAGGGACTATCCGCCAGGACGTGAATGTTTCCATACGGGACGGCGCATTGATTGAGATAAAGGGTGTTCAGGAGCTGGAGCTGGTTTCTAAAGTAATCGAAAACGAGATTCAGCGTCAGCTAAGTCTCCTCGAAATACGGGACGAACTGAAGAAACGTGGAATAAAAGAAACGGACATCACCGAAGATTTTGTTGACGTGACAAAAGTTTTCAAGAACACACAATGTAAGGTCATCGCTAAAGCAGTCAAACAGAACAGACCTGTCTTGGCAGTTAGGCTGCAGGGCTTCGCTGGACTCCTCAAAAAAGAGTTGGCTGTGGGCATGAGGCTTGGGTCTGAGTTGGCGGGGATGGCTCGTTTCTGGGGAAGAGTTGGAGGAATATTCCACACAGACGAGATGCCTGCGTACGGCGTAACCGAAGAGGAACTGAGCCAGCTTGGGAAACTTCTAAAGAAGGATTCCATGGATGCGGTGGTCTTTGTGGCGGATACGCCAGAGAATGCCACCGATGCCTTGAAGGCGGTGACTGAACGGGCAAGAACTGCATTGAGGTGTGTTCCTGAGGAGACTCGTGCAGCGAATCCTGATGGAACAACAAAGTATATGCGTCCTAGACCCGGTGCTGCTAGGATGTATCCGGAGACTGATGTTCCGCCGATTCAGGTAACCAAGGCGCACATTGACGAGTTGTGTGGGCGTCTTCCAGAGTTGCCTGAGCAGTTGATGAAGAGGCTGATGGCTGAGTATAAGCTTAATCAGAAGCTTGCCAAGCAGCTTTTGGACTCTGATTATCTTGAGCTGTTCGAGTGTTTGGCTGGAGAAAAGCAGGTTTCCTCGACTGTTATTGCTGTTGCGTTGACGGAAACTTTGAAGGCGCTTAAGCGGGATGGCGTAAAGGTTGAAGCCATCACTGACGAGCAGTTCAGGGAAATGTTTCGGCTTATCGGCGCAGGAAAAACTGTCAAAGAGAGCATTCCGGAGATATTGACGTGGCTTGCAGGCAACGAAGATGCCAGTGTCAAGGATGCTTTGAGGAGTTTGGGGCTTGGGATGATGTCGCGGAAGGAGCTTGAGGATTTGGTGGATGATGTGATAGAGAAGAACTCTGAGTTTATTGAGCTGCGGGGAAAGGGCGCTTTTGGAGCATTGATGGGCACAATAATGAAGAAGGCTAGGGGACGAGTGAAAGCTCAGCTGGTCAACCAGATTCTGAAAAGCAGGCTCGAAGACACGGCGTCTTGAAGGAACAGTTAACGTAGACAGGAAGAGTTTCAGGATTAGCCTATACTTTTCATGTTACTTTCTCGAAATCCACTCTGTCTTTAGATGACGGTATTGTGCAATCGAATCCTGCTTTGCATGTTTTTCTTCTGTCTTCTCCGGGTTCAGAGCTGGGGT
>CAZJLG010000249.1:0-2643 GCA_964546665.1 uncultured Candidatus Bathyarchaeia archaeon | reverse complement strand
TTGTAGCGGTTTCTTATGGTTACTTCTGTCACTTGGGCAATTTCAGCGATTTCTCTCTGGGTTTTTCTTTCTCCAGTCAGAACTGACGCAATGTAGCTGGCTGCCGCGGCTATACCTGTTGGTCCCCTTCCTGACGTAAGCTTCAGGTCCTTGGCTGCCGCAAGTATCTTATGAGCAATCTCCTCAACCTTCCCCTGCATAGTCAACTGATTAGAAAACTTGGTAATGTACTGACTCGGCTTCAGCGGCGGAATAAAATAATTAAGCTCCTTAATCAGAAAACGGTAACTCCGCCCAACCTCTTTCTTGTTCACAGTAGAAGCCTGCGCAATCTCATCCAAAGTTCTGGCAACTCCACACTGCCTGCAAGCCACATAAATCGCAGCAGCAGTTACCCCCTGAATAGACCTTCCCCGGATAAGCCGCTCCTTAACCGCCTTCCTGTAAATGACCGAGGCAGTCTCAAGAATGTTTTTAGGCAAATTCAGATTATTCGCTATCTTCGAAATCTCAGAAAGGGCAAAAGCAAGGTTCCTCTCCGTGGCGTCGGAGACCCTAATTCGACGCTGCCACTTCCTCAACCTGTAAATCTGAGCCTTCTGACCTGGAGCAAGCCTCTTGCCATAAACGTCCCGGTCATGCCAATCAATCATGGTCGAAAGACCCTTATCATGAATAGTGAATGTCAGAGGAGCGCCAGCTCTGGCACGTTTAGCACGCTGCTCATCGTCAAATGCTCGCCACTCTGGTCCCTGATCTGCAAGTTTGGCGGCGACGACATAGCCGCATCCCATACAAACTATTTCAGCACACTCATAATCTCTCATTAGGCGGGTGCTTCCGCATTCTGGGCATTTTCGAATCATCGGGGCTTGTGGCATGTTTTCTTTTTTCATCTTCTTCTTTTCCTCTTTCTTGTTCCCGCTTTGGAGGGGACTGCGTAAAGAACCTGGTTAACAAGCTGTTCTGGGCTTTGGATGGTGGGTTTAACAGCCACGTACGGGGAGGATGTAGGACCGAAAACGTCAAAAACTGTTCCCACAGGCTTAAGTTTTTCATTTGCCACTTGGTCGCCGATGCGGGGGATATTTTCCGCTTTAAGAATCATGTTTTTTGTGTTGCTCACATGGAGAACGCAACCGATTCTATTCAAAACCCTTTTTCCCCTCACAAAACCTAATGTTCACACGGAGCGCTTTATTTAAACGTTTCTGACCATGTTTCCGAAGCTGCACAATCGATTCCTATGCATGAAATTTTTGTGTTAAATAAGAGAATTTTAAACAAAATCCACCATCATAAAATGTTAAATTATCTACATTTTTGATGAACCTCTATGCCTCTGGAGAAGAGCAAACCGATTCAAAAAATCGCTCTCTTGAACACAGAACCTGACAGACCACAACTAATAAAACACTCCAAATCGATAGCACAACAGCAGATCAAAATGCGCAAACAAAACAAAATTTTTCTATGGTCTATCTATTTTGACGCAAACAAGAGCCGAGCCGATGGACGGAGAGTTCCAAAAAAATTTGCCGTATCCGCGCCAAAATTGGAGGAAATTCAAAGAGCAGCAAAAAGGCTGGGCATGCAACCTGAACTGGTGCCCGACGCTGCACATCCGACTTCTCCCTGGCTAAAAAGTGGACTACTTGTTGTTCCTAAAACCGAAACCGAATCTAAAGATAAAACCTTGAAGAAGGTTGCAGAAGAACTTTCTAAACTACGCAGATAGAAAGCTTTGCTAGGCGCCCTCTTTGGAGACAAGAATCGCATTTACGATGCCATCTTGTCCTGGGCGGGATGTTACACGCGCATTTCCCAAGGACGTTGCGATTATGGTTCCCTTCGTGATTACGCCTCTTCGGTCATAGTCCACGTTAGCCGGGTTCTTTATTACGCGCAGTATTTCTACTTTCGAGGTTTTTCCAGAAGCATCAGAAATGTTTGCTTGGTTAATTGACAAAAGTCGAGCCTTCTCGTTGCCTCCATGCTTCCGGACGATTCTGCTTTTTGGTTTACCCAGCGCTGTTTCTGCTGGGAAGTAGCCTTTCTCGTATCTTCTTTTCTTTCGGTTGGCTATTTTTCTTCCGCCCGAATCTTTGCGTTTATGTTGATCTCCGTGCCATACTGACAAGCTTACATCATCTCATTAGATATCGATGAGACTAGCAAAACTCGACATATAAGCTTATCTTTGCAGCCTAATTCTCTGGCTTCGCCGTTTCTTCTGTTTCAGGCTTATCGAAGTCTTGGAACACAGTTTTGAGTTGCCGTTTCATGGTTCGCAAGTCATGACTTAAACCAAAAAAGTCAGCGAAAAACTGTGTCGTTTTTATCACTTTTTTTCTTCCAATTCCTTCGCGGACAATAAGATCCATGTCCTCCAGTTCTTTGAGGTGACCGTAGGAGTGGTGACCTCTCACATCGATTACATGGACCTGAGGGATTGGCTGCCTAAACGCAATATAGGACAAGGTTTTCAGTGGACCGGCAGAAAGAAGTGGTCTTGTAGCTAACTTTCTAACCTTGCCCGTGTACTCAGTTTTCAGTTGCATGACGAACCGTTCCCCTTCCACTTCAATGACGTCAATGGCGGTGTCACGGTTCCTGTAATCCTCCACCAGCATTCTGGCGAGT
>CAZJLG010000248.1:0-2645 GCA_964546665.1 uncultured Candidatus Bathyarchaeia archaeon | reverse complement strand
TGATAAAGAAGGCTGCCATGACTTCTATGGCTAGCAAACTTGTTGCAGGAAGCAGAGACTATCTTGGAGAGATTGCTACTAACGCGGTTTTGCAGATTGCCGTAAAGACTGCGGATGGCTACAAAGTGGATCTTGACAACGTTAAGGTGGAGAAGAAACCTGGCGAGTCGCTTACTAATACAAAGTTGATCAACGGCATTGTTCTTGACAAGGAAGCCGTTCATTCTGGAATGCCTAAACGGGTGGAGAACGCCAAGATTGCTTTGATTGACACTGCCCTAGAGATTGAGAAAACCGAGTTTGACGCAAAAATTAATATCGAAAGCCCAGAGCAGATGGATGCTTTCCTTAAACAAGAAGAAACCATGATACTGAATATGGTGGAGAAGCTTGTCTCTAAAGACGCTAACGTTATTCTCTGCCAGAAAGGCATCGACGATTTGGCTCAACACTTCCTTGCCCGGAAGGGTATTCTGGCGGTTCGCCGAGTCAAGAAATCTGACATGGAGGCGCTGGCAAAGGCAACAGGGGCAAAGGTTGTCACAAACCTGAATGACATAAGCAAGAAGGATCTTGGTTTTGCTCAGCTTGTGGAAGAACGCAAAATCGGCGATGACAAGATGACCTTTATTGAGGGATGCAAGAATCCTTTGGCTGTCACAATCCTTATACGTGGAGGCACTGAACGGATAGTAGATGAGGCTGACCGTTCGCTGCATGATGCCCTCTGCGTTGTTGCTGACGTGATTGAGGAGCCTAAGCTGCTGGCTGGAGGCGGTGCACCTGAAATGGAAGTCTCCCGTGTACTCAAAGAGTATGCTGAGACGCTTCCTGGAAGGGAACAGCTTGCTGTTATGCAGTTCGCTGAGGCTCTTGAAGTAATACCGACCACTTTGGCTGAAAACGCTGGACTTGACCCCATTGATGTAATATCTGCGTTGCGTGCAAAGCATGAGAAGGGAATGATATGGGCAGGAGTTGACGTTGACATTGGCGGCGCTGGCGACATGGAAAAAGCTGGCGTGTTTGAGCCTATATCCGTCAAGAAGCAGATAATCAAGTCCTGTTCAGAAGCTGCAACTCTGCTACTGAAGATCGATGATGTGATTGCGTCTGGAAAGATGAAAGCTCCCGCAGGTCCGCCAGGCGGCGGTATGGGCGGAATGGGTGGCATGGGCGGTATGGGCGGAATGCCTCCCGGTATGATGTAGGAGCGTACTAACATAACAAACGATGAGAACGTAGTTTCCATTGGACCTGCAAAACTGACCCGTTTTGAGCGGGCTCGGATAGTGGGAGCCAGAGCACTTCAGATTGCCATGGGCGCGCCTATCCTTATCGAAGTTCCGAAAGGTCATGCCGGTCCCATCGACATCGCAATGTTGGAGCTGGCCTCAAACATACTTCCTCTCACTGTCAGGCGAACATTGCCAAACGGCGCCTACCAAGACATCCCCCTCAAATGGCTAACCCCCGTCTAACCTCTTCTTTATACAGCACTTTTTTCTTAATCCGTCAGTTAATGCTATCGCACGCCTACATGTAATTTCTATCGTTCGTAATATGAAGAGGAACAATTTTTTGGGAGGTTACAAAAAAGGGTTTGAGGGACAGCGCAAGCCTACCTTTTGCGTTCTGGTCTCCCTCTTTTACTGTCCTTTTGTTTCTTTCCGCTTCACGAAGTATTTGTAGCCAACAATCACCGAAACGGACGACAGTAGCGCCATAACTCCGAAAGTTAAGCCCTCCGGTATTGGTTCCGTGGAGTAATTTTCGATTCCCCACTCCTCTGCGACGTCCGGGTCAGTGGGCGGCCAAGCTAGAAATCTGGGATTGCTTGCGTCGAAGACTTGTAACAAAAAGTTCCATACATCATAAATTTGGAGTTGCGAATTCTTGTTTAACTGGAATTCCAGAATCCAGTGTGGCGTGCTGTTGGTCGGTGAAGCGCTCAACGAGTTAGCCCATTGTATGTCGCTTTCACCTATTGTGGCCTCAACCCAGTCCCCTGTTGATTTTAAGTACCATACTAAAGTGGTGTGTCCTAAAATCTCGAACTTGCGATAAACACCAGAGCTTCCTTGGCTTCCGTCAATGCAAAACCGCCAAAAGTCGCCAGGGTCGTTGGTGGTGTCGCTGAAGAATTCGACAATCCATCGTGTCATACCAGCGTCCCATGTGCTTCTGAAGGCGACGTCTGTGCCTATCCAAGTAACTTCGCCGTCAGTCCATTCATCCGGAGAGGTCCACATCCCATCAATAGTGGGAACCACTTGAGTAGGATAAGAAAATCTTTCGTATCCTGGCTCAGATGCCATGGCGGTTCCAACAGTTAACAGCAGTAAACTGCAAAGCATTAATATGCAGAAAGTTGTCACAGTGCTTTTTTTCACTATTAAATAATCCCCCCTTTTAATAGTGATTAGTGGTTTGTTCAGTTTTGCTTAAAAAATTATCCATATACTAACATGAATGAGCTTTTTGTTGCTGTTTGGTTCGGGTTTTAGGTTTTATGAGTTAAAATTTAACCTAAAGAATCGGGGAATGTAAATCTATGATAAAATTCCCTAAAAATGGGGGAGTAGGGCTTTTTATTTAGTAGCCCTATAGAACGAACACCAGTAATCCAAAGCCTATTACAGCGA
>CAZJLG010000247.1:0-2658 GCA_964546665.1 uncultured Candidatus Bathyarchaeia archaeon | reverse complement strand
TCTTTTCTGACGCCTGTTGCGTAGAGTGAGCGCGCCATCAGCTCCGCCCAGACATCCATGTCGTTTGTGGTGTAGGCGCCCACCACCGGATTGCCTGTTGTTCCGCTGGAGGCATGCAATTCAACAATGTCTGAAAGAGGAACTGTAACCATCCCGAAGGGGTAGTTATCTCTTAAATCGAACTTGGACGTGAAGGGAAGCTTTTTGGTATCCTCCAGCGTCTTTATGTCATCGGGCGTTATTCCCGCAGTTTTGAATTTGTTGCGGTAAAACTTTGAGTTGCTGTAGCAGTATTTTACCTGGTTTTTGAGTAATTTAAGCTGATGTTTTTCTATTTCGTCTCTGGTGGCAGTTTCGATTTCTTTGTTCCAGTAGGGTTTAGTCATAGGTAACTCTCTCCAATTAAAGCCCCAAATATACTTCTTTTATGTGCTCATTTGACAGAAGTTCTCTGCCTTCCCCTTCTATTATAATCTTGCCTTCTTCCAGAACGTAGCCTCTGTCTGCGATATTCAGTGAATCGCGGATGTTCTGTTCAACCAGAAGGATGGCAACCCCTTCGTCATTTATTTGCCGTAACGTGTCTAACACTTTGGCTACGATTATGGGCGCTAAACCCAGCGAGGGCTCATCAAGTATCAAGAGCTCAGGGTTTGACATCAGACTTCTTCCTATAACCAGCATCTGCTGTTCTCCTCCGCTGAGAGTCTGAGCCAACGCTTTCGCTTTCTTTTGCAGAACAGGAAAAATTTGGTAAATACGTTCCTGCGATTCCTTAACTTGCTGTTTATCTCTTATCGTGTACGCGCCCAAAAGTATGTTTTCTTCAACCGTGAGCCTTGGAAAAATTTCTCTGCCTTCAGGAATTAAACTTATTTTTTTCTTCACAATCTCGTATGGCGGCAACTTTTCGATGTTTTCGCCTCTAAACTTGATAGTGCCGCTTTTTGCTGGCAGCAACCCCATAATTGTTTTGACTAATGTTGTTTTGCCTGCACCGTTGGGACCAATTATGCTAACTATCTCTTTTTCGTTAACCTTGAAGGAGACGTCCCACAATATTTGTATCATACCATATGCTGAAGAGACATTCTTGATTTCTAGCATCACACTTCCTCATCAAAAGAGAATTTTTTGCCCAAATACACCTTTATTACGTTCGCGTCATTACACACTTGTCCAGGTTTTCCTTCACAGATTTTTTCGCCATGATGAAGAACAGCCACGCGGTCACACAGCCCCATAATAACTCTCATGATATGTTCTACTATTAGCACAGTTGTTCCCTGTTTGTTGATACGTTTCACCAAAGCGATAGCTTCGTCACTCTCTTTCGGCGTCAAACCAGTTAGAAGCTCATCCAGCAGAAGCAGTTTAGGCGATGTGGCTAAGGCTCTTGCAAGCTGAATACGCCTCAATTCGATAACATTCAAGTTTTTGGCTAGAACATCGAACTTGGTTTTGCCTAAGCCCACAAAATCCAGTAGTTCTTTAGCTTTGTCTGTGGGGTCGGCTTCTTTTTTTCTGCTAAAAAGTGCTCCGAGTAGCACATTTTGAAGCGCAGTCATGTCTGCGAACGATTGGACAGTTTGAGAAGTTTTTGTTATTCCCCTGAAACATATCTGATGTGGAGGAAGCCTAGAGATGTCTTCATTCAAAAACTCGACTTTTCCAAAGTCCGGCTTGTAGACTCCACTAATCACATTCAAGAGAGTTGATTTTCCAGAACCATTAGGTCCAACAAGCCCCATGATTTCATTCTCGTTTACTGTGAAATTCACAGTCTTTAATGCTTTAAGTCCTCCGAACTCTTTTGAGACATCGATACAGCGAAGCAAAGTTGTGACCTCCACAGCAAAGAAGGAAATGTTAGCCACATGAAAATATAAATATTGTTTGCAACGTCTATGAATTGGGAGACAGAATGCCAATAAAACAAGTCAGCGTCTTTTTAGATAACAGACCCGGCGCCTTATCGGAAGTGCTAGAACACATCGATAAGTTTCAAATGAAAATTTTTGCCTTGTCAATTGCGGATGCTGGAGAGTTTGGGTTAGTTCGAATGATAACGGAAAACCCTGAAAAAGCAGCAAAAGACTTGGAGGATTCAGACTTTATCCTAGCAAAGTCGAAAAAGAACAGTGAAGTAATAGCCATTCTGATAAGCGAAAACGGTAAGGTGTCTGAAATTGCAAAGATGCTTGGGGACGAAAATCTGAACATCGAGTATGCTTATTCGTCTGCGGTTCTGATTGATGGAAAACTTGCTGTCATATTGAGGGTTAATGATTTGGACAAAGCAGAGAAGATTCTTAGAGCAAACAGTATTCCCATTCTTTCCTTGGATGAAATCAAAAAGAGTTTTGGATAACTGCTGTCTGTACTGGTTGCAAAAATTAGAAGTCTTTGTTTCACATATCAGCATTGAATATTGTTCTTGGACACTCGTTTTTGCCAGAACTTTATATCAGAGTAACGTTAAAGGAATCAAAAGTTCCGCTAGATAAGAACAAAACCAAAACAGCTAGATTACAACTCAGGATGTTGAATGATGGAAGACGACAGTTGCGACTCGGGACCAAGAAGGCTAGTTTCAGGAGGAGCATGGTTCTTAGCACTGATGATTTTAAGCGGCGTTTTCTGGCTTGTACTGGGAAT
>CAZJLG010000246.1:0-2688 GCA_964546665.1 uncultured Candidatus Bathyarchaeia archaeon | reverse complement strand
GAAGAAGAGGAGAAGCAGCTCAAAGAAATCAAAGACATACTGGTTGAAGAAATCGACGTTAACCTCAAAGAAATTGGAACACGCGAAAAGTCTGAAGAGTATCTTAAAACAAAGATTCATGAAATCATCAAGGACTACCGCCTGAAAATCGACGAGGAAGCCGTGGACAAGCTCATGTACTACATCGTACGCGACTTTCTGGGCTACGGCAAAATAGATCCGCTCATGAGGGACCCGCTGATTGAAGATATTTCAGCAGATGGGGTTCAGATACCGATTTATGTTTGGCACCGCGACTATGAGTCTCTGCCAACAAACATTATCTTCAAAAACAGTGAGGAACTGAACTCCTTCATAGTAAGGCTGGCGTATATGGCGAGAAAGAACATCTCCCTTGCGATGCCCATCCTTGACGCGTCCCTGCCCGACGGTAGCCGAATTCAGATGACCTACGGAAACGAGGTTACCCGCAGAGGCTCAACGTTTACTATACGGCGCTTCCGTGTTGACCCCCTAACCATCTCTGACCTGATTTCCCTTGGAACAATATCGTCTGAGATGGCTGCGTACTTCTGGTATTCCATCGAAAACAGGGCATCCATTCTTATATCCGGGGGCGTTGCTTCGGGAAAAACCACTGTGCTCAACTGCTTTTCGATGTTCATCAAGCCTGGGCTAAAGCTAGTCAGCGTAGAGGACACTGCAGAGTTGAATCTGCCCCACGAAAACTGGATTCCATCTGTTGCAAGAACAGGGTTTGGGGATAGCAGAAACAAAGCTGGAGCCATCACGCTCTTTGATCTTTTGAGGGCGGCTGTAAGGCAGAGACCAGACTATCTGCTTGTGGGTGAGGTTCGAGGCGAAGAGGCTTACACTCTTTTCCAGGCAATGGCAACAGGTCATCTGGGAATGGGAACAATTCACGGCGAATCTGCGAGTTCAGTTATTCACCGTCTCGGGTCAGAGCCAATGAATATTCCGAAGCCGCTCCTGACAATGATTGACGCTATAACTGTTCAGCTTCGAACGGAGGTTGATGGCAAGCCTGCCCGAAGAACCCGAACAGTGACAGAGATTGTTGGGTTAGACCCCAAAACAAAGGAGCTGATAACCAATGAAGTGTATCGATGGGATGCAAGACATGACACCTTCGAGTATTCTGGCCATAGCCACATCCTAGAAGAGAAGATGAAACGTAAGGGGCTTACCGAGAATGAGGTTCGGGAGGAGCTTCACAAAAGAAAAACTGTGCTGGATTGGATGGTGAAAGAGGGGATTCGCAAGTACCCTGATGTCGTTTCGGTCATCAGAGACTATTACGCTGACCCCAATCGTGTCTTCAGAAAGGCTAGGTTGGGAACGTCATGAGTGCAAACAAAAAGAGGAAGAAACTCAAGATAGGATACAACAGCGCCAAAAGCAGCCTAAGTCGTCCATTCTCGCCCATTACACGCATCTTTTCTGGCTGGATTGAGCGGCTTAAATTGGGCGCAACTAAACCTCAAGTGTTTGCTTATCAGCTCATAGGAGGAAGAACAACCCACTTCATGCCTTTGTTCAAAGATTTGGATGTGAACTTGAAGAAGTCGGGAATGAAAATCAACTTCAAAGCTTACATCAGCACAGTTATTCTCGCAAGTCTGCTGCTGTCAAGCTTAGTCATACTTACTGTCCCATTGCTTCTGTTCTTTGTCTTCAAGCTGTCTCTTTTTTCGTCGCTTCTCTTCGGAGCTGGAGTCAGTTTGCTTGCTGGAGCCTTAACTGTAATAGGATTCTATGCTTATCCAAGTTATCGGGCAGACACCCTGAAGAGGGCCTTAGAGGACGAAATGCCCTTCACCACAGGATACATGTCGATTTTGGCTGGCGCAGGCGTGCCTCCGGACTTTATATGGCGTTCCCTAGCCCAAATTGACTCCTCGTTAGCGATCTCTAGCGTTGCAAGAACAGTTATTCGGGACGTAGAGCTGTTCGGCTTTGATGCCCTTTCAGCACTGGAAGCAACATCCAAAAGAACTCCTTCTGAAAGATTCAAGGAGCTAATTGAAGGCTTCATTTCTGTCGTCTACTCAGGAGGAAACTTGGTAAAATACCTGAGAAATAGGTCAAAGCAATACATGAAGCTGAAGCAGATTGCACTGAAACGGTTTTCTGACAATCTTGGAGTTTTGGCTGAATTCTACGTCACTCTGATGGTTGCGGGCTCCCTAATTTTTGTGGTGATGCTTGCGGTTATGTCGATGCTGGGGGGTGGGGGATTTGGTATGTTGGATTCTCGTTTAATGCTGCAACTTCTGACCTATATTGGCTTGCCGATTGGGTCAGTTGTGTTTCTGATTATCTTGGATATGGTTTCGCCGAAGAGATGAGATAAGTGCCAAAAGTTGAAAGTGTGGAGAAGAAAATTGCGTGGATTGTCTCGGGTGTTCTAGGGATAATCATATGCGTGACAGCGGTTCTTCTGCTCAGGGACAGCCCTCTCTTCGACGAATATTTTCTGTTAGCCGTGGTGATTACAGTTTTTCCTCCAGCTGTCCTTGATTACGTGGATTACCGCTGGAAGAGGTCGATAGACAAGCATCTTCCAGACCTGTTTAGAAGCATTGTTCAGGCCCAAAAAAGCGGTATGACTCTGCCGCAGGCGCTGGAGGAGGCGTCTAAGAGGAATTATGGAGCTTTGACCAAGGA
>CAZJLG010000245.1:0-2701 GCA_964546665.1 uncultured Candidatus Bathyarchaeia archaeon | reverse complement strand
ATGACCGAAAAAGGCAAACAGTTCGGGTTCGGTGGCATAGAAAAATACTACTAGACAATTGTACTTTGAAATCTAGGCGTGGCGAGTGAATGAATAGCCGAGAAATTGCGACAATCATTGTCTTCACAGCTCTCACCATTGTTTCGAATCCTATCAGAATACCGACCCTATACTGGCCAGGCTTCTTTTATCGAATTTGGGAGATTCCAATCGTTGTAACTTTTTTGTTGTTCGGTCCCAAAATCGGAATTTCAGTAGCTGCCATGAACGTTGTAGCGCAAATAGCACTTTTTCCTGTATCAGCAGGTTATCTTGCTTATCCGTGGGGTCTTGTGGCTACTCTGACCATGTTGCTGGGAGTCTATTTAGCGTTAAGGCTCTTGGTGCAAACTTCACAGGAGAAACCTCACAGTAAACGCAGAGCGGTCGTATATGTAACGGCGCTTGGACTCGCATTCCGGGCTGGAATTATGCCCTTTGTAGATTACGTTGTGTACCTTTCCTTGCTGCCTCTAGCCTTGGGTCAAACTTTTTCCGAAGCCTATGTACTGGGATTAATTCCGAGCATAGTCATCTTCAATTTAACGGTTCCACTCTACACTATTCCTATTGCCTACTTAATAGCCCGAAAAGTAGGTACAGGCCTGCAAATTGGCAACAAACTCTAGGTCACGGTAGTCTATTTTTAGACTAACTAGAAACTATAAGCCCAAACCTCCAGACCACCGTAACGACTGTGACTTCATAGGAAGGAGGTGAAAACGTTAAACAGGAAAATTTTGACGCTGACCATTACTTTGTTAGCGGTAGTTACGTTGGCAACTCCGCTAATTGGACCCGCACAAGCATGCAGAAATAGAGGAAGGGCAAAAACAATTGTGCCATATGAGGCTTCTATTGTCATGACGGTAGTAACGCAGCCTACCTCCATAAAGTGGTCAGATGACGGTCTCCTAGTAATACGCAAGGGTGGTCTACGAGAGGGAGCATATGATGGTCCCTTGGGTCTTGGAACATTATATTCTGAAACCATAATCAGCGTAACGAAATTTGATGTGTACATCAATGGAACACCTGCAGCTTCAATCGGTCATGGATTTGGCATCTACAGAGAACAGTATGTAATTGACAGCGGACCTTATGGAGCTGGCACCCTTACTGGCATCACGATTATGCAGTGGGACATCCAAACTGTTAACGACCCGAAATCTTACACCTACTGGGCTTACTGCGTATTTGGACAGGGCACAGGTGATTTAGCAGGCATAAAACTCACATATTCACTCACTGGAACTATTATCCCGCCTTCACCAGGTTTACAGTCTGGCACACTAATACTTCCTTAGCTTTAGAGGGCCAATCAACAAAGAAACAACACCACCAAACTCTCCTCTTATTTTTTTTTAAAATCTAAAATGGATGAGATAAAATGAGCCTAGAACGTGTATTAAAAATCTTTAAACGCTTCGGATTTTCGAAGACTGACGCCGAAGTATACATTTACCTCGCTAAGAAAGGTCCCAGAAGAGAAATTGACCTTTCCACCTCTTTGAACATAACCAAGCAGCAACTTTATCGTAGCCTCAAAAAGCTGAAAAACAAAGGTATTGTAACCGTTACCCTTGAACAATCCGACCTGTTTTCAGCGGTCTCCTTCGAAAGAGTGCTTGACTTACTAGTGAAAGTTAATTTTGAACAAGCACGAGCCGTAAAAGAAACCAAAGAAGAGCTTCTTGCCAGTTGGAAATCAATGAACAACGAGTTCAGTACATAGTATTATTAGCTCAATCATCCCCTAACACTAAATGAGTGTCTCTGGCATGAGGAAGGACTCAAGTTGAGCCAAAAAAAGGTGCTCAAAACTCTTGAAAATCTGGGACTCACACAGCCTGAGGCCAAAGTTTATGTTTTTCTTGCAAAGAGAGGTCCTCAGAAAGCCCGAGACACTGCCAAGCATTTAGAAATTCCAAAGCCAACAGTTTACCTTATTATCAAAAAATTGCAGAAGAAAGGAATAGTTACTTCTACCCTTGAACGCCCAGCAAGATTTAATGCAGTGCCCTTCGAAGAGGTGTTGGATCTTTTCGTTAAAGCCAAGATGGAAGAAGCACAACTAATACAGCAAAACAGAGATAGAATACTCTCCGATTGGCAATCCATTTCGATAGGAGAAATAGCGGATGGATCTGCAAAGTTTATGATCATTGAGGGCAGAAATTACATTTATTCAAAAATCCAGAAGATGATGGCGGAGACCAAGAAGCAACTATCGATAATGGCAACAGTTACAGACCTGATCCGTGCCGACCAGTTTGGCGTTTTCGATGTCACATTCAAACAATCATCTAAATCAAAGGTAAGACTGAAGTTCATAACTGAATTGTCCGAACAAAACCTAAAGGGAATGAAAACTCTTCTCAACGGAATCTCAAAAACAAGATTCACCTTTGAAGGAAAAACCCCTGATTTAGGCTTAAAAGTTTTCAGCAGAATGATTATCAAAGACGAAAAAGAAGCACTATTCTTCCTCAATCCTAAAATGGACTCAGACAAGACAGAAAAAGACCATGTTTGCCTCTGGACAAACTGCAAAGCTCTTGTCGACGCGTTTTTGGGAGTTTTTGGAGATTTGTGGCGTCAATCAACGGACATTCAGAAGAAGATTCTTGTGATTGTGTGTGGTATTCGTGGTCTATTTTGT
>CAZJLG010000244.1:0-2713 GCA_964546665.1 uncultured Candidatus Bathyarchaeia archaeon | reverse complement strand
CGTGATACCGTAATCCTCCAGCGTGGATTGGCGCAGGTATGAAAGTGTGACCTACAGTATGCATTTTGACCAACGGTATTATTTTTGCTGTGTCCCCGTGATCGTAGGTGTAGTATCCTCTTGTGACTTTGGGACATGCCGAAGACTCGACCGCTATAAACTCTGCCTCCTTCGGGGCTTTGCCTTTAACTTTGTCATGGTAGTATGGCCAGTAAAGTCCTGAGAAACTGCTTCCTCCACCGATACAACCGATAATCTGGTCTGGGTACTCATCAACCATCGCCAGTTGCTTCTGAGTTTCAAGACCTATAACCGTTTGATGCAACAGAACATGGTTAACGACGCTTCCTATCGTATATTTCACGCCATCAGTGTTGAGCGCTTCCTCAACTGCTTCGCTGATGGCTATTCCAAGACTGCCTGTGCTTTCTGGGTCACCTTCCAGAACAGCTCTGCCGCTGTTAGTTCTGTTCGTTGGGCTCGGAAAAACCTCGGCGCCCCAAGTTTCTATCATAGTTTTTCGGTAGGGCTTCTGGTGATAGCTTGCGCTTACCATGTAAACCGTGGCTTTAATTCCAAACAACTGGGCGCTGTAGGACAAAGCGGAACCCCACTGTCCTGCACCCGTTTCGGTTGTCACTCTTTCCAAGCCTTCTTTTGCGGCATAGTATGCTTGGGCGACGGCAGTGTTTGTCTTGTGGCTTCCTGGAGGGCTAACTCCCTCGTACTTGTAGTAGATTTTTGCTGGAGTCTTCAACGCCTTTTCTAGACCAGTTGCCCTGAAGAGTGGGCTAGGTCGCCAGACTCGATATGCTTCACGCACAGGTTCAGGTATGTCTATCCACCGTTCCATGCTGTATTCCTGTTTGAGGCACTCGAGTGGAAACAGCGGAGGCGGAAGCTTCACTGGTTCCTTTGTTCCTGGATGTATCATGGGCGGCAAGGGTTTAGGTAGATCTGGCTGAATGTTGTACCACTGTTTGGGTATTTCTTCCTCGTCTAACAATATCTTTTTAGATGCCATGGCTAATCACTTCTTTTTCGGATTTGAGAATTTACCCTCTTTTATACCATGAGGTTCTTATATAAGCTTTGCCGAATAACATTTTACCTTAAGGGTGAATGAATTTGTGGAGTCAAATCAAGAAATTCTTCAAAGATTTACCTGCACAAGAACGCGTTGCACAGCTCTTGTTTGAGCGGGGCTTCCAGGTACGTAAAGACGGCAAAGTAGTTAGTGGTGGAATAGAGATACCTCACACCCAGATTGCCAAGGAAGTGGGTGTTGAACGCCGAGCCGTCGACAGCACAGTTCAAACGATACTCGTGACAAGTGAACTGACACGGATTTACGCGAATCTCAGGCAAGTTTGCTCGCTGCAAGAGGTTGCTCGCGAGTTTAACCTGAGCGTGATTGTTTTTGTTCCCGAAAACGCTGCCCAGACAGGAATCATAGCCGATGTTACTAAGATAGTGTCAGAGAATGGACTCAGCATAAGGCAGGCTCTGGCTGAAGACCCCAGCACAAGTGAGCACCCCAAATTAACTCTGATTCTTGAGGGCGATATCCCGTCCGATTTGATAGGTGAGATAAGGAGACTGCCAGGAACCCGAAGCATCACAGTGTACTAGGTTCTTTGCCGAAATAGATTCTGATGGCTGAGTACATGATCCATGCGACGACAAGTTTTGACGCTGTTTCTGGAACGGCAATGCCAATGTCGAATGTGTTCAGTGTATAAATCAGCCATGAGAACATCGCTATGCCAAAGGTGATGAATGCCACAGCCGACCTCTTTTCCACAGTATAGACGATAGACGTGAGGCTCAGCATCACAAAATGAGGCACTGCCACGGCATAGTGAAGCGAACCATATGCCTCATTAAAGGCTGCAAGCAACTGAACAAAAAAGGTTGAAACCAAAAGGCAGAAGCTGCTGTATTTGGCGTGTTTTTTGAAGACCGTCAAGGCATAAAGCATCATAAAAAAACCTGCCAGAAGCAACCCGAAATTAAATATGGCTGCGCTGTTGCTGGTGGCTGCGTCTCCAAGGTCGCTTAGCATGTTGGTTTTCCAGTTGAACCACGGCGAAAGAGCTAGTGACAGTGCGATGGAGACATAGACCAGTAAGGGTCCAAAAACGCCGAACAATGCGTAGACCCGTTCCTTCATATTCAGTGGCTCCCTGTGAAAAGTAACTTTTAGGTTAGATGCTTATAACAGGATTCCCTTCAACTGTAACTTGTGGACTTCACTTCTTTTGCAGCGCCCCCCTTGATTATCTGCTGCTCAAGTTCCTCCAGCTTGCATTTGCATCTTGAAACGTCAGCAACCACAACCCACTCAGCAGATTTTCCTCTACGAAGAGTCCTCGATTCGCTGGAAAGCAAATCAACGCCCTCAGTTGCCAAAATGTTTGCCGCTTTTGCGAGGGCGCCGGGCATGTCAGAGAAGGTGATGCGGAATTCAATCAGTTTTGCTTCTGGGTCAGCGAAGGGAACTATCCGGACCTCTTTTTGGTCTAGGTCGGCTACCAGCATGACGTACATTCCTTCGGAGAGTTTCACTGCTTCGCGGAGGGGGGAGGGCATTGTGATTCTTCCTCTTGAGTCTATTCGAACTATTTCGGTCATTCGCATGTGTTTTTGCCTCTTCTATTCTAGTTGCAGAAACCTTTATATAAGATGTGCGGAATATGGGTTTCAACCCACA
>CAZJLG010000243.1:0-2714 GCA_964546665.1 uncultured Candidatus Bathyarchaeia archaeon | reverse complement strand
TCGGTTCCTGTGAGAAAAGGCGACACAGTTATGATTATGCGGGGAGACCGTAAGAGCACTGAAGGCAAGGTCACCCAGATTGACCGAAGAAACTATCGGCTATTCGTTGAGGGAGTGAACCGGGAAAAGGTGGATGGAACCAATATTCCTGTTCCTGTTCATCCGTCAAAGGTGATGATTACACGCTTGAATCTTGATGACAAATGGCGCAAAAGGATTCTGGAAAGAAAGGGTGTAATTGAGGAACCTGAGGTCGCCGAAGAGAAGCCTAAGAAAGAAGAGACAAAAAAGAAAACTAAAACTAGTAAAAGAACAAAAAAATCTGAGGGAACATAATGGGAAGAAAAGGCGAACGCGGACATTTAAAGAGAAAACCTGCGCCGAAATTGTGGCCTATTCACCGAAAGGAGGCTGTTTGGACAGTTATGCCCAAGCCTGGACCTCATTCACTCGCACGTTCTTTGCCACTTGCCCTTATCGTGCGGGATATGCTTGGATTCGCCAAAACGGGTAAGGAAGCCAAGAACATAATTTCTCATGGAAAAGTGATGGTTGACGGAAAAGTCAGACGTGACGAGCGTTTCCTTGTCGGTCTGATGGACGTTGTCTCGATAGTTGACACTAACAAATCTTATCGTGTCCTGCCCTCTAAGAAAGGTCTCTTTCTACATCCAATCAAATCTGATGAAGCGGCTTTCAAGCTCTACCGAATAGAAGACAAAACCTTTGTGAAGGGCGGACATTTGCAGCTTGATCTTCATGACGGAACAAACTTCTTGGCTGATGTTGGTAACTCTCAGACACCTGAAGAGGCTGTTTATCAGACTCTTGATGTGCTGAAGATTAACGTCTCTGACAGAGAACTGTTGGGTCATGCAAAGATGGTTGTGGGTGCTAATGCAATAGTAATCGGCGGCAAAAACATGGGCAAGTGCGGTAAGGTCACTACCATCGAAAAGAAGCCAAACCAGAAACGTAGAGACCTGATCGTCACCATCGAAGACACAAATGGAGACCAGTTCCAGACAATCCTTGATTTCGTTTTCATCCTAGGCGACGACGAAACTTCATTATCCCTACCGGAGGCAGCTTAACTTGGCAGAAGAAAAACCAGCAACTGTAGAAGAAAAGGCTGTGCCCAAAGAGAAAGCTGCTGAACCCGTACCAGCAGTTGCTGAGGAAAAGAAGGCAGCTGAAGCTGAGGTTGCTCCTGCCAAAGAAGAAAAGGCAGCTGAAAAGAAAGTTTCCAAACCAAAAGCTCCAGCCGAAGCTGAAAAGCCTGAAGCAGAGGAGATTGTGGAGCCTAAAGTTGCTAAAAAACCAACAACGGAATGGGCTGGAAACCCCATGCTTAGGCCTAGAATCGAGAAGGTGACTGTCAATATGTCGGTTGGAAAGTCGGGGACACCCTTGGAACAGGCAGTGAAGATTCTCCAGCAGCTAACAGGTCAAAAGCCCTCTAAGAGGCAAGCCAAAAAGACCGTACGCGAATTCGGTATCAGAAAAGGCGAATCTATAGCGTGCCTTGTCACTCTTCGAGACGAAAAGGCAGAAGAATTCCTCAAGAAGGCTTTCTATGCCATCGACAAGAAGCTCTCAAAGTACTGCTTTGATCGTCAAGGAAACTTTTCCTTTGGAATCAAAGAGCACATAGATATTCCCGGCACCAAATATGTGCCTGAACTTGGCATCCACGGCATGGATGTCTCAGTTTCGCTCGGCAGAGCAGGATATCGTGTTAAGCGTAGACACCGCGTCAAGGCTGATCTTGGAAAAAGTCATCTGCTGAGAACTGAAGAAGCGATACAATTTATTAAAGACGAGTTTGATGTTGAAATAGCATAAAATTGGTGAAACCATGGTGAAACAGCAATCTAAGAAAGAGCGAGAGACTGGTAAAGGCAGTCGACCATGTAGACGATGCGGCTCCTACGGTGCACTTATCCGTAGGTACGATTTGAATTTGTGCCGCCAATGTTTCAGGGAGATTGCTACGGACCTAGGTTTCAGGAAGTATGAGTAAGGAGATGTATCAGGTTTGCCTATGATGGATACGCTCGCAAACGGTTTAACCACCATAATTAACAATGAAATGCGCCGAAAACGTGAATGCATAATCGGTCAAGCATCCAAGCTTTTAGGGCGTGTCTTGCGAGTAATGCAGTTGAACGGCTACATCGGAGAGTTCGAATTCATCGATGATGGACGCTCCGGAAAATTTAGAGTACAACTTCTTGGCAGAGTCAACAAATGTGGCGCCATAAAACCTAGGATTCCAGTCAGTTCTAAAGAGATAGAAAACTGGGAAAAGCAGTTTCTCCCCTCCCGAGACATAGGTGTGCTAGTCTTTTCCACATCTCAAGGTGTTATGTCCCACAAAGAAGTTAAATCAAAAAAGATTGGTGGACGTCTTTTGGCGTTTGTTTATTAGGAGAAGCAGAAAATGCGTGCAATTGAAACTGTGGCAACTGTCGAAATCCCTGACGGAGTAGAGGGTATGCTTGACGGCAGAACTGTCACAATTAAAGGCGAAAAAGGCGAATTGGTCAGAGACTTTTCTCATGCACCCATAAACATTCGCTTGAATGACAAAACAGTGACGGTTCAGGCGAGTTGGCCCCGCAAAAAGGAAGCCGCTCTTGTGGGGACTGTCCGTTCGCACATTCAGAACATGATAAAGGGAGTAACAACAGGATTCACCTACAAACTGAAAA
>CAZJLG010000242.1:0-2725 GCA_964546665.1 uncultured Candidatus Bathyarchaeia archaeon | reverse complement strand
GTAAGCCAGGCATTCCGCCATGGAAGAACGTTGAATCGCCTATAACCGCAAAAACTTTGTCTTTCACTCCAGCGTGAGTCATGCCCGCAGCCTGCGAAATTCCTGCGCCCATACAGAGACACGTTTGAACCGTGCTTACAGGCGGCATGAATCCTAGGGTGTAGCAGCCAATATCGCCTGTGACTATTTTGTCTTTGCTGCTGCCTTTGAGGCTCAATGCGCTTTCTGGACACCATTGAACACAGACTGGCTCGCCGCCACATTTGTCACATACTATAGCTTTCCGAGTGTCAGGATGCAGCATTATTACGCCGTATTCGCAGGCTTCGATACACCAGCCGCAGCCATTACATTTTTCGTCATCAACGGAAATTGTTTTATCCTCTGCTGACTGCCTTAGAGCATCTTTTGGGCAAGCTGAAACACATGGCGCATCCTCACAGCCTCTGCAAACCAGCGCCATATTTCTTAATGTATCAAGTCTTACTGCCCTTATTCTGGACTTGACAGGATTAAATGTCCCTTCTTTCTCCATAGAGCAAGCATACTCGCACACAACGCAGCCATTACATTTTTTGGGGTTACAATCAACAAACTGATTAACCGTATTCAGGGCATAATAGAAAGCTCTATGGGGGCATCCGGGACAGAGCACAGGAGGACGACACGGCAAATCCAGGTCCTTCGGCATTTCAGTTTTTTGGCTTAACCCCAAATCGACAAAAGCATCCTTAATAACGTCGGGGGTGAATTCGCCGATTTCATTTAACTTCGTGTTGCTTTTTCCCAAAATATTGGGATGCAAGCATTTGATGCTTTTTTCGATGTATGGACGTAACTCTTCTACCACAATTATCTTCTTGACTTTTGATGCGAACCTCTTGAACACTTCAGCGGGGAAGGGATAAATGAAGCCCAGCTTCAGCCAAGAAAACTGCTCTGTATCCAGCACTGACCTTGCATAGTAATAGCCTATGCCGCTGCCAACAATCCCGATTTCTTTCCCATTATCTTCGACAACATTAAATTTTGAATTGTTCACAAGTTTGGCTGCTTCATCCAGTTTTTCTTTAAGAACCGCATGCCGTTTAATCGCATTAGAGGGAACCATAACCCATCTTGAAGCATCCTTATCAAACTCGCCTTCACGAGAAGAATCAGCAATCTCTCCAATCTTGACGCGACCTTTTCCGTGAGCCACACGAGTAGTTAAACGAACAATCACTGGCAACTGCAGCCGTTCACTTATTTTGAATGCTTGACGGGTCATATCCAAGGCTTCTTGAGGATTGCCCGCATCCAGAAGAGGAATATCCGAATGAACCGCAAAATACCGTGTGTCCTGCTCGTTCTGGCTACTATGCATTGCGGGGTCGTCGCAGACAGCTATAACCAAACCGCCCTTAACGCCGGTGTAAGCTAGCGTCATTGCAGCGTCAGCAGCGACGTTTAATCCAACGTGCTTCATGGAAACGATGGAGCGTACGCCAGTCATTGAGGCGCCTGCAGCTACTTCCAAGGCAACTATTTCGTTTATGCTCCATTCAGCGTATATGCCAAAGGTTTTTGCGGCTTCAGCGATTGCTTCAAGAATTTCTGTGGAGGGGGTACCAGGGTACGCGGTTGCAACCTTGATTCCTGCTTCTACGGCTCCTCGTGCTACCGCCTCGTCTCCGTTGAGCAGAAGGAAACTGCTAGGTTTGTCGACAGCTATCTTCGCATTCATCTCGGTTAAGCCTTCAAATTTTGCCTGAGCGCATGTCTAAGACTCGTTTTGCTTTTCCGATGCTTCTGGGGAGTTCGCCAGGCGTTACCAGCTCGACAATGGGTGATATACCTGTGACGTTGTTAACTTTATGTCTGATTCTGAGCCTCAAGGTTTCCAGGTCTTTTTGGCTCATCTTCACGCTTGTTTCTGTCAGTTCCGCTTTTATTGTGAAAACGTCCAGCGCGTCAGGTCTTTCAACAATTATCTGATATTGCGCCTCTAACTCCGGAAAGCCCATTATCACATATTCTATCTGCGAAGGAAACACGTTAACGCCTCTTATTATCAGCATATCATCTGACCTTCCGGTTACACGTAACATTTTGGCGTGGCTTCTTCCACATTCACATCGTTCAGTTTCGATAACCGAAATGTCTCGGGTTCTGAACCGCAGAATTGGAAGCCCAGTTTTTGTGAGTGTCGTGAAGACCAGTTCTCCTTCTTCTCCAGCAGGTAATACATCGCCCGTTTTTGGGTCAACTGTTTCGATGAGGAAGTGGTCCTCCCAGATGTGTAAGCCATTATGTTCACTGCATTCCACTGAAACTCCTGGACCACACAGCTCGGTCAAGCCGTATATGTCGAAAGCTTCGATTTGGAGCTTTTCTTCAATTCTTTCCCTTATCTTCTCTGACCAAGGCTCTGCCCCGAAGAGTCCCATCCTAATTTTAAGGTCCTTTTTGGGGTTGATTCCTCCCTGAGCCATGGCTTCAGCAAGATAAATTGCATAGCTGGGCGTGCAACATAGCACTGTGGAGCCTAAATCTTTCATGAGCTTTATTTGTCTCTCAGTCATTCCGCCGCTGATGGGTAGAACGGTTGTTCCTATTTTTTGGGCGCCATAATGAAAACCGAGACCGCCCGTGAATAGCCCGTATCCGTAAGCGTTGTGCATCACATCTTCTTTTCTGACGCCTGTTGCGTAGAGTGAGCGCGCCATCAGCTCCGCCCAGACAT
>CAZJLG010000241.1:0-2730 GCA_964546665.1 uncultured Candidatus Bathyarchaeia archaeon | reverse complement strand
CCTGCGGCAAATGTTTAGTGCATTGTTATCAACCCGATATGAAAGAAAAAGCAAAAAAGATTATGCGCTATTCTGGTCCACGCCTAATCTACCGAAGCCCAATCTTAGCCCTGCACCATGTTTTTGATGGACGAAAAAAACCCTTAACGCTGAAGGAATTGAAGGATAAAAAACAGAAAAATAGCCACACTTGAGGTTGTTGTGATGGAGATTACAAAAGTAGGCGAAACAGCAAGCCAGAAAAATCCTCATGGAGTAGATGCCAGACCAATTTATGCTCATGAAAACGCGCAAGTCGTGGTTTTAACTCTGCAACCCGGCGAATCGTTAAGGCGGCACATTACGCCTGTTGACGTTTTCTTTTATGTCCTCGAAGGCAAAGGAACCGTTGAAGTAGGGGACGAAAAAAGGGAAGTTGAAAAAGACTCCATTGTTCACAGTCCAGCAAAGATAGTTCATTGTTGGTACAACAAATCGGACAAGCCATTACGGGTCCTGGTTGCTAAAACTCCGAAACCAAAAACGTCAACAATCCTACTCTAACTATCACGTATTTGCTGCCTAATCCCCGAGTAAAGAGGTTAGGTCTAAGTTTATTTTTGTGTCCTGTGCTTAACCTATCCTAATCAGGAACGGGATGATACATTTGGATACTGTTGGCGTTGTGGTAGGAATCGTTGTTAAGGGAGACAAGTTTTTGGTTGAGCGCCGAAGCTGGGACGAAACAATTGATCCCGGAATCGTCTGTTTGCCTGCTGGGCACGTTGAACCCAACGAAAGCCTCGAGGATGCCCTGAAGAGGGAGATGATGGAGGAGCTAAGCATCAAAGTTAACGAATTCAAGTTTGTTTGCAAAAACTTTTACGTGGCAAGCAACGGAGAACGACAACATGCCTACTGCTACATCATCACCGACTATGAGGGAACACCTGTCTGCAAGGCGGCTGAAGAGATTTTCTGGGAAGACAGCCTCGAAAACCTGAGCCTAGACATTGACAAGCAAACAGTTAAGAAAATGAGAGAAATACATGAATAGAATTGTTCATGTAAGAGTGCGGGAAGACACGGAATTGGACCCTAACATGATTGCAGAAAAACTGTCTAAGCAGCTGAAGTCGGCATCGGAAAAAGTGGATGCACAGGCTGCAGTTGTTGTGCTGCTGAGAGCGACCAGTAAGGGCTTTCAGGTTTTGTTTGTGAAGAGAGCTGAGAGAGCAGGTGACCCCTGGTCTGGGCAGATTGCGCTTCCCGGAGGAAAACGTGATGCTGATGACGAGGATTTGAAGGCGACTGTGGTTAGGGAAACCTTGGAGGAGACCGGCATAAACCTTCTTGTGGGCTGCCGCTTTCTCGGAGCCATGGAGCCTGTGAGGTCAACACAGAAACCTGAAATGAAGATTCTCCCCTTCTTTTTCGTCCAAGAGAATGACCAACCCATAAAACTGAATGAAGAGCTAACGGAATACTTCTGGACGCCTCTCGCAGAGTTCGCCAAAACCAAAAGAACCGTCAAATTAAGTTTCGGAGAATACCCAGCCTACGTCATAGAAAACCATGTGGTCTGGGGATTAACTTACAAGATTTTGAGCAATCTTCTTGTACTGCTGTTTTCTGTTGAGGATGAAAACCGAAGAGAAAACTAATCGCCCATGGCGTTGGATACTCGTCTCAGGCACTCGATTGCAGTTTCATATGTGGGGTAGCCCTTCAGTCCACATTCGGGTCCCGCGTACAGAACCCTCTCAGCGCCAAAACGGTCAACCACCTTTGCCAGCCGACTCTTCATTGTGTCTACGCTTTCAAGAAAGATTTCGGGATTAACTCGTCCATGTTTAATGTCTGTCCAGGCGTCAGCAACCCTCTCATTCAGGTCTGCTTCAGCCACCTTTTCTTGCGAATCTGCGGCAATTTTTTCTTTAATCAAGGCATCGAAGTCGTTTACTGCTACGCTGGCCTTCAGAAACTTGTCTCTTTTCTCCAGCAGTTCATTGGTCTTTTTCATTTGGATAAGGGGGTCATCAACGTGCGAGTCAATTACGTCTAAGGAGTCTGCATCCCAGAAAAGCGGGTTTGCTGTGCTGTGAAGATGAATCATTGTCTGGGCATTCTTGGATTTGACTTTACGAAAAACTGTTTCCCACGAGTTTAGAAGGTTTTCTCTGCCGTTAGAACCAAAATCGATTAATGGGTCATCCACGAATCCGAAGAGCGGCTCATCCACAGAAACTAAGCTTGTTCTGCCGTGTTTGTTGCTGAAAAGGTTCTCCTCCAGCACTTGGGAGATGACATTTCCGAGCCTGATGAAGGTTCCTTCGTCCCTGTAAGGAAAAAATGAGGCAAGCGTGTATGGACCTGTAACACAGACCCTAACTTCGAAAGGTTCGCCCTTCTTTTCCTCTAGCATCTGAGAATTTTTCTCTATTGCCCAAATCTCAGGTAACTGTTTTTCATCTGTCTTCAAAGAAGGAACCATGGTCTCCAAGTAGCCTGCATCAAGCTTTTCTATCCCATCCATCATCGACAGAAACATCTCGTTCATGTCCCTGAACTGCGGATAATTCGGGACTTGAATGCCAACCAGAATTTTGTCAACAAAATTTTCAACTATCTTCTTTTCGAAATATTCCGCAGATTCGTCCATTTGGTTGAGGCTTGAAGGCTTTGTTCCCTCCAAAAACTTTGCAGAATCGCCAACAAAAGGAAAACTGCCCGAATCACAAGTCTTTATCA
>CAZJLG010000240.1:0-2742 GCA_964546665.1 uncultured Candidatus Bathyarchaeia archaeon | reverse complement strand
TTGTTTGGTTCTGGTTCGACTTCAAAAGTGTAAGCTTCTGGACCAAACGGACCGCTGGAGAGCATTCGGGAGAATACAGGATTTCCTATCATCGGCGCAAGGTATCTCCAGTGTTTCAGTGTAACGTTAAACTCGAAAGTTTCGCCTGCGCCAATAGTGAAGGGGGTAGGATAGATTTTGTCCTGATTTAAAGATGCAGTTGATACAATTGTTGTGTAATTGACCGCCTGCAGGCTCATGAAAATTAGGGCAGCCACCACGATTAGTGCAAAAGCTTTAGGTCCAACTTGTGTGAGTCTCCGATTTTTGTTTGAGTACACAATTTGCTGGTCTTCAACGCCTCCCATCAGCCGAACAGCAGCATCACCTATACTGGATAACCTGTATTTTCCGTCTTTACAGTGGGCAATCAGGTCGCCGAGGTTTTCGAGGTGATAGGTTAAGTGTCCACTGTCGATGTTGAATTGTTCTTGAATCTCAGAAAATATGAGCGGCTTTGTAGCCAACATTCTAAGTATTCTTCTGCGGATGGGATGTTTCAGAGATGTGAAAATCAGTGAGTATGTTTCTTCCTCAAGTTTGTCGTCAGCCAACGTCAACCACTATATTCCAAATGGCGAATAAAATGTTGAAAAGCGTTTTCGTGAAGAAAGTTTCACCTAAAATATGTCAAACATTCTTCACCTGTAAATGAGAACAGAACTGATTGGAGGATGTGCAGGAGTTGAACCTAAATGAGTTGCCTTTTTTAGCTTATTCTAAAGTTTACTTTGCCTGTGCTGAAGTATCCGAAGGGAGTCTTAACGCGGTCACCATAAACTTGCTTAAGCATCTTTACATAGCCGCCGTTCTCATCCATTCTAAGCTTGTACTTTCCAGAACTGGATTTAATCTCAACCTCAAATTCGCGAGCGTTCGCCTGATTTCCGCTGTCCTTCAGTTTCAGCTTGATTTCGCTTACCGAATTATTTTGGATTGCAAAGTTGCCTTGTGTCTCCGACAAAGCCTCTGAGGCATCCATACTATAGTAGCGCTGTGCATAGGATGCTGAAGCCTTGAGTTGGTCAGCCCATTGCCCAAAAAAACCTTTTCCTTCAGCCTTTGCCTGTTCTCTAGCTTGCTTGACGGCAGCTTTTATCATGTCTCCGGTCATTTGAGCAAAAATAAGCCGCTGATTAGTTAAAACGCCAGAAAAGCTGTCGTACCTGCCCAAAGATTTAGGTTTTCTTAGCATCAAAACACATAGCACAGGTTCAGCCTTTTCGGTATTTTCTGCTTCGGGCGCAGGTTGTGTTGCATCAACTGCTTGTTCGGGTGAACTAGCAGGAGCTGCTGTGTCAACATTCACGGGGGAACCGCATCTTCCACAAAATTTTGAAGTATCCTTAATTTCTTTTCCGCAGTTTTCGCAGTATTGCATCGTAAATCACATTCATTGAACATCTTTAAAGAGGTTAAAAGCCTTTTCTGATGGGCAAGTGCGAGAGTTGGAACACAGTCGGATTTTCGTTACCGGGTAGTCATCCGGCTAGGAGAGAATGAAGCTGCCGTAGTTTGTTCCTTCGCTGTATGTTCCATCATGGTATAAGCCGTTAAGTGTTGTGCCGGTGGAGCTTCCTCCCACGTATACGTTATATGTGCCTGCTGTCAACTCAGGAGAAGAAAACACTAGCGATTGGTAGCTTTTTGTGGGACAAAACGTAAGCAAATCTTCACCTGAAGCACTTCGTATATCCACCAAAATGTTAGCTGACTGCTGTGTACCAAATTGTAGGTTTGCCGAATACTGACTGGATGAAGAACTAGGACCTTGTGCCATTCCCGCGCTTCCCACCGCCACTACTGTTCCTCAAATGATTGTAAATTCGCCGTTGCCATAATCTATAGCACCATTCATGTTGGATAGTGGACCGTTGATGATCAAAAGCCCATCAGTCATCTCGATGTAGCTGTTTGAGTCAACTCCGTCTCCACTTAGCTACCTGTTCCTTTGTTCCCCATTTTGCTTTGCCATCATCAACAAATTTGACGTACCCTTTTTCCTTCTGGGTCCATTCAAAAACTTGTTCAGGAGTTCCCCAAGTGATTTCTGAAGGAACATCTTTAGCTTTTTTCCATTTTTTGGAAATCTTAGAATCGAATGTTTCATCATGTCCTTCTGCCATCATTAGTTCTCTAATCTTTAACCTGACTGGAACAAATTTTACCAAGCCTTTTCTCTTTTGCTCTTCCTCAAAACTTGGTTCCTTTTTTACTTCTTTTTCGGTTCCCCGCTCTACTGCTTCTGAGGAACTCATACGTTGTGCTGGAGTCTTGGGAATAATTTGCTCAGTTTCTGGTTCCTTTAGTGTTTGTTCTTCTTTGTCAATCAGCGTTTTCATTTTGTCAATTTTAGTTTTTGTTTCTTCTAACTGTTCTGAGAATTTATCACGTAGAGTTGAGTGAGCAGATATGGTTTTGATGAGGATTCTTGAGCCCACAAAATAGACTATCCAGACAATCGCTAGAACAAAGATTGCAATGAAAAATAGGTCAGAATATTGGTCGAGCATGCCCAGTACTGTGGTTAGAAGTATTCCGCCTGCTAGAGTAAACAGGAACAGTAAGAGGATGAGACCAAAAAAGCCTAAAAGAGACTGGATTGATTTTCGTCCAGAAATGGTGTTGTCTAGGGCTTCAATTTTTTTTCTCAAGTCAAGCAATTGATTGCTAAATTCTTCAAGTTCATCAGCTAAAGATTCC
>CAZJLG010000239.1:0-2746 GCA_964546665.1 uncultured Candidatus Bathyarchaeia archaeon | reverse complement strand
CTCTAGAGAAGGAGCAGTTTAAAGTCACTGTTCCAGAAGATATAAGGGTCAGGGCTAAAAAGGCTCTAGACAGAATGTTAGATGTGGCTTGACTCCTTGGACAGGCAAAAACTTGTTGAATTGGCTTACCAGAAAGGCAAGGAACTCACTTTAAGCAATAAGAATTATCTCTGTTGGCTAGAAGCTTTTTTCGAAAACGAAATCCGTGATGATGTTGGAGCTGGGGACATAACCAGCGAAGCAGTTCTAGCCGAAAACAAGCCTCGGAAAGCGTTTTTGAAGGTCAAGCAGTCAGGAGTAGTTGCGGGCATCGAGGAGGTAAGCTGGTTTCTCCGCAAACATCGTCTAGAAGTGAAGTTTTGCGTTAAAGATGGCGAAGAAGTCTTGAGTGGAGAAACTGTTCTGGAGATTCAGGGCGGACAAAAAGATATTCTGGCAGCAGAACGAATTGCCTTAAATGTTCTCCAAAGAATGTCCGGAGTAGCCACAGAAACTAAACGTTTAGTTGACCTGCTGAAAGATTATGAAACCAGAATAGCCGCAACAAGAAAAGCGCCTCTACGATACCTTGACAAGAAGGCAGTCTTTCTGGGCGGAGGTTTAACTCACCGTTTTGGGCTCTGGGACTCGATCCTAATTAAAGACAATCATCTTGAAGCCCTCAAGAATGAGGGAACAAAAGATTACATCGAAACTGCAATAGCCCGAGCTTCAGAGTTTGTGGACAAGGTTGGCTTCATAGAAATTGAGACAACATCCCACGAAGAGGCTGTTAGGGCGGCGAGAACATTCAAAGCCTTAGGGCTGAAGATTCCCTGTGTTGTAATGCTTGACAACATGACGCCCAAAAAAATAGAGGGCACCATTGAGACTCTTCGTCAAGAAGACCTCTATGACTCTGTTCTTTTAGAGGCATCAGGCGAGATAACCCCCCAAAACATACAGGAATACGCCAAAACAGGAATAGACGTTGTATCCTTGGGGTATCTGACACATTCCGCAAAAGTCCTAGACTTGAGTTTGGAGATGACGCTTTGAACACCGATTTCCTCGTTGTCGGAAGCGGCATAGCTGGACTAAATTTTGCCCTAAAAGCCGCCAAATATGGAACAGTGACGATTGCAACAAAAAAGGAAATCATGGAATCAAACACTAACCTTGCTCAGGGTGGAATCGCAGCGGTAACTCGAAAAGACGACTCCGTTCAGTTGCACATCGAAGATACATTGCATGTTGGCTCTGGCTTATCTAACAAGCGGATGGTGAAAATACTTGCTGAGAAAGGTCCGGAAGCCATTCGGAACCTGCTTTCTTTCGGAGTAGCCTTTGACAAAGAGGATGATGAGCTTCATTTAACCACCGAAGGAGGGCACAGCATGGCGCGAGTGCTACATTCTGGCGATTCAACTGGAAAAGAAATAGAGCAAGCCATGACTGAAAGCGTTCGCGAAAGCCCGGACATCGAAGTTTTCGAGAACTGCTTTGCCATAGACCTAATCTTAACAAACAAGGAATGCGTTGGCGCTAAGATACTGGATATAAAACAGAGAAGGGTTCGTGATGTTTTTGCGCGGGCAACAGTGTTAGCTACTGGGGGTGTCGGCTATATTTATCAGAATACAACGAACCCGGAGATTGCTACAGGCGACGGAATAGCCATAGCCCTCAGAGCAGGCGCAAAAATTGAAGATATGGAGTTTGTGCAGTTTCATCCCACCACCTTGAACAAGCCTGGTGCCCCCCATTTTCTGATTTCAGAGGCTCTTCGTGGCGAAGGGGCAATTCTTGTGAACGGGAAGGGAGTAAGGTTCATGCTGAAATACGATAGCATGGGTGAGCTTGCCCCACGGGACATCATAGCCCGAACAATATTTAATGAACTCAAGAAGGGCTCAGTCTATTTGGATATTCGGCATAAAGGCAGAAACTTCATTTTGGATCGTTTTCCGATGATTTATCAGGAATGCTTGAAGTATGACATAGACATTACCGAAGACCTGATTCCAGTCTCTCCTGCTGCTCACTATATTTGCGGGGGAATCAAAACAAACGAGTATGGAGAAACATCTATTCCTAATCTCTTAGCCTTCGGCGAATGCACCTGCACTGGAGTACACGGAGCGAACAGGTTAGCAAGCAACTCTTTGCTGGAATCTGTGGTTTTTTCGTCTTTAGGTGCACAAAAAGCAAAACGGTATCTGAAGAACAAACTTGAAACCCTGCCACAACAAGAAGGACCAGCATTCTCTAACATAGAAACTCCGGAGTTGAATTATCTCAAAACCGAGCTAAGAAAGGCGCTATGGGACTATGTTGGGATAATCCGCAACGAAGAACAGATGGGTTTGATGCTAGAAAAACTGGAGCATCTAAACGCAAGATTAGTTGCTATTGGCGGAAACGGCGTAAACACACGGTTTCTTGAACTAAAAAACATGGCGACAATAGCCCATCTAGTAACAAAAGCTGCCTACACCAGAAAAGAAAGCAGAGGAACCCATTACCGTGAAGATTACCCAGCCACTGACGACAAAAACTGGCTAAAGCACATCTGTTTTGAACAAGGAAACGAAAAACTTCACATAGATTTCTGTTGACTCTTCGTCATTCTTTCTGGGCGAAAGCGCTTTTAAGCTGCAACAGTCTCTACAATTTTGGTTGCCGGGGTGACAGAGCGGTAATGTGCCGGTCTCGAAAACCGGTGGTGCCATGCGCCACAAGGGTTCAAATCCCTTCCCCGGCGCCA
>CAZJLG010000238.1:0-2753 GCA_964546665.1 uncultured Candidatus Bathyarchaeia archaeon | reverse complement strand
GGAAATTCACGCGCTAATTTGGCAACTCGCATAACTCTGTCAGCGTTGCAGGGACCTGACCCTGACCCAGTTGATTTTATTTTCTGTGCAAGATACCCCTTCTTATCTGCCTCCATATGTTTAGGTTCAATAATGGCGCACTGTGGGTCTATGCCGACTCTACCTTTGACGCCCAAAACCTCTACCTCATTCAGGAAAATGTCTGGATTAATCAGAACTCCAGGTCCTATAAGAAGGCGACAATCAGGAGAAGTGAAGGCACTGGGCAGCATTCTCAGCTTGTAAGTTTTTCCTTCAAAAACTACGGTGTGACCCGCGTTGGGACCCACCCCAGCTCTTGCCGTTACAGCAGTTTTGTCTTTCACTGCCAAGTAGGAGATCATTTTTCCTTTTCCTGTGTCTCCGAAGAAACCGCAAACTAATACTGTACACGGCATATGTTTCGCTCCAGCATGTTCAACGTGGGCTGTGGTTCTTAAATTTTGTTGCAGTAATCGTTGATAAGTGGGGTCAAAAACCAGAAACTCCTTTTCTGCAGATGGATTGAAGCTTCGGGAAGGGAACGCTGAAAATTTAAATGCCAAGACGGGTACAAAACTAAAATTGGCTCAGTTATGGAGAAGGGCGAAGCGGTTAAAAAAAATTTGATGGGATGAGCGGCAGTTTGTATGTCTTTGAGGCTATCAAAGAACGAAGGAGCGTCAGATCCTTCACTGACGAAAATGTTTCCGAAGAGAACATTAAACGACTAATAGAAGCTGCCAGATGGGCTCCCTCTGCTGGTAACACCCAACCCTTAGAGTTAGTTGTGGTGAGAAACCTAGAAGTAAAGCGGAAGTTGACGGCTGCTGCGCTTAACCAGCAGTTCATTCAAAAGGCATCAGTTGTCATTGTTGTTTGCGCAGATATGTCTCGGTCAAAAATGGGCTATGGCAGTAGAGGAGAAAAACTTTACAGCATACAAGACACGGCGGCTGCCACAGAAAACATTCTTTTGGCTGCTCAGGAGCTGAGATTGGCAACCTGCTGGGTTGGGGCCTTCAATGAAAAGGATGTTGCTGAGGCTATAAATGCACCAAAGAATACGCGGCCAGTAGCCCTTATTCCTGTGGGGTATCCGGCTGTGATGCCGTCAGCTCCTAAGAAACGAGCTGTTAATGAAATCGTTCACTATGAGACGTTCTGAGAGACGCATGATGGGTGATTAAATATATTAGGTGTTAAAAAGTGGTTCACCAGATTTGCTGTTGCTTTAGGAGGCTTCCTCATATTTGTGGGAATCCTAGTGATAGGCGTCTTCCTCATTGATTACTTCCACATGGTAGACTTCAGCGTCCTTGAAAGCGACAGCCTTCAAAACCTTTCCCTGATGCTGTTGTTGATAATCGGCTTGGTTGATTTAGTTGCCGGAATTATACTCTGGCGAAGGTGATTTAAGAAAAGATGAAAATCAGACGAGTCATAACTGCAGTAACCGGAGTAGCCCAGGAGGCAATAGGATTCTTATCCGCGATTTTGGCGGTCCTGCTCTTTTGTGATGTTCTAGGAGTTCAGGCAGTATTTGATTTGCCCACCGAATTTTTGCCCCTTTATTTGTTGGTTTTAGTTACGTTCAGTCTTTTTTCGATTGTAAGCGGGTTATTTTTAATCCGTGAAGGACGGGGAAGAAGCTAAAGGAGGAGCATGCGGGTGGAGGTCAAGAAAAAGTATGGGCTTTCCAGCGCGATAATCATGGGGTTAGGCGGTGCCATAGGCTACGAGGTTTTTGTGTTGCTGAATTATGCTTACTTTGATTTGGCGGGACCCAGCATGATTTCGGCTCTCCTGTTTTGTGGCATAATAAATCTGGTAACTATGTTGAGCTACAGCGAACTCAGTGCTGCCCTGCCTGAGGTTGGAGGCGAATACACCTACACCAAAGCTGCTTTTGGCGGTTTCATATCTTTTATGGCTGGTAGTCTCAGATGGCTCGCTAGCATCTTTGGCGGAGCCCTTGCTACAGTGGTTTTCGTTGAACAGCTTGGCGTGCTCTTTTCTGTGTTTGCGCCTCCCATTCAGACGCTTGTTATAGCCAACGCGTCTCTGCTGATTGTGGGACTGGTGGTTATCTTAGTGTTTCTTGCTATTCGTGGAGTAGAAGAAACAACTACCCTCATAGTGGGGGCGTTCTTAGCCATCTTCGTTATTTTTCTCTTCATGAGTCTAAGCTACGCTCTTACGCCACAAAACATAGCACCTCAACTCTCAGGCAACGGTTTACTGCGCTTTTTTGCGACTTCCGCCTACATTTTTCCCATGTTTGTTGGGATGAGAGCCCTCGTGGCTGGGGCACCGCAGATTAAAAATCCCGGAAAAAATGTTCCCAGAGCTTTGATGCTGACAACGGCTTTGTTGACAATCGTCTATTTCTTAGTTGCCCTTGTGGCTGTAGAAGCTGTTAATACCTCGGAAGCCGCGGCTGGACCACTTCTTAACGTTGCGGCTTCAAAGATTATGGGTCCGGTTGGAGCCATCCTTTTTGCCTTGGCTGGAATATTCGCCAGTCTCTCTTCTGTGGGCACAGCCATGAGTGTCCAATCCAGTATCTTAGGAGGAATGAGCAGAGACGGCTATCTTCCTAAAGCGTTGCTGAGAGCTCACAAGCGGTTTGGAACGCGGTACATTGCAATTATCGCCAGTTCTCTGTTTGTGTTGTTTTTTGGCACCAGCGGAGCAGTGGTGTTTCTTGGTTACGCGGCGAGCTTCGGGTCTCT
>CAZJLG010000237.1:0-2754 GCA_964546665.1 uncultured Candidatus Bathyarchaeia archaeon | reverse complement strand
GCTGTTTACAATGGAGGCTACATGCTGGTCGAGTTTGTGATAAGTGTCTACGTCATATACCTGCTGCGTGCAAGTAACGTGCTTGACATCTACCTTTAGAGGCTGCAAGAAACATGGGGAAGTTGCCAAACGAAGAACTCAAAAAACTGCTGGGCTGCATCAGAACGGACCCCCGAGTTGTTGTTCCGCCTCAGCTTGGTTTCGACGCGGGCGTCCACATGCTAGACGGAGACAGGTACCTTGTTGTCGCAACAGACCCCTGCATCGGAGTTCCCGAAGAGTGGTTCGGCTGGTTTCTCATCAACTACGTAGCCTCTGACAATGCCCTCTTCGGAGCCAAAACCGAGTTCTACACCATCAATCTTCTGGGGTCACCCTCAACAGAACCTGCAGTCTTCCATAAGGCTATGCGTCAAGCCTGCGACGCCGCCAACGAGCTTGGAGCCGCTGTTGTAACTGGACACACAGGAACATATGATGGGTTGTCAACGCTGGTTGGCGTGTGCACAGGCTACGGTTACGTCGACAAAGACAGGTTGATAACGCCTAGAGACGCCAAGCCAGGAGACCATATACTGTGCATAAAGCCCATCGGTTTAGAGGTTGCAGTGAATTTCTCGTTGATGCATGGAGCTTTGGCTGAAAAACTCTTCGGAGTAAAACGAACAAGAGAACTTGCAAAACTTGTTACCCTGCAGAGCTGCGTCAAAGAGGCGTTGCTGCTTGCGGAGATTGAGGGGGTACATGCAATGCATGATGCCACTGAAGGAGGATTAACGGCTGCCTTGAATGAAATGGCTGAAGCGTCTACCCTCGGCTTCAAGGTTGAGTGGGAGAAAATCCTGTTTTCTGAAGAAGTGAACGATTTGAGAACATTTTATCAGCTCTCCAACGAGCAGCTGCTCTCCCTGTCCTCCACAGGCACATTCTTGGCTGCCGTCAGCCCTGAAGCCAAAAGCAGAGTGGAAACTGTTCTGCGGCAAAACAGGGTTGAGGCAAGGTTTCTGGGTTACTTCACGGAAGACATGCGGCGTATTCTCGTCAAAAAAGGGAAAGAAACCCTGTTTCCTAGAGAGGCTGATGACCCCTACTCACGGTTTGTTTCGGTAAAACTGTAGAATCTATATGATGTTTCGTTTCAGTGCTCCTTTGCGTCCTGATGGTTTCTGCGTGTTTTTCCTACTGTGATTTTTTTGCCTATCCGTAGTTTCATTCCGTCAAAGGCTGCTACTGTGGGGACTCCTGTTTTTTCTTCGATTAGTTTAACTTCGTAGTTTGGTCCGCTGAAGAGCATTTTCATTCCGAAGTGGGTGGCTACGGCGATTTCAGGTTTTACGGCGTCAACGATTTTTATGGCTTCTTCTGGTGTCATGTGTCCTGTCCATGGGCTTCCGAGAGGTCTCATAACTGAGATGATGAGGACTCTGACTCCCTTGTATTCTTCTTCGATGCCCTCAAAGTATTCTGTGTCTGCTGTGTATCCTATGGTTCCGACCGCTGGGATTTTGAATCTGAAGCCAACAGCTTCGGGGTCAGTGTGCTTGGCTTCTGTGGCTGCTACTTTTGTGTCGCCGATTTTGAAGTTGACTCCGGGCTTCACGGTTATCGTCTTTTCTGCCATCCTTTGGTGGTAAGTGGAGATTACGGGTCCAGCTTCCATGTTTCCAAGTAGGACGTTGGGGGGCGCAGCTAATACTCCCCGCTTCTTCAACATGCCTCGGGTCATGGCTTCAACTAGAATCTCTGCGTCGCTGTAATGGTCTGGGTGCCTGTGGGAAACCAGCACTGCCTCGAGTTTCTGGGGGTTCAAGCCTGCTTCCAGTGAGTAGATGAGGGCGCCTGGGCCTGGGTCAATGTGGAGGTTTAGGCGGTTGGTTAGGATGCGGATTCCTCCGGTTCTTCTTTTCTGGGTTATGGTGGTGAATCTTCCGCCCCCTGTTCCCAGAAAGACTACTTCAGCTTCGCTCATGTTTTTTCACCGAGGATGGAGTGAGCAGCAATTTTTTGTTTGTTAACTATTGGTGCTAAGTCGTTATAAGGTTTGAATGTTTGGCAGTAGAGAATGTTATATTCTGTTGTTGTGAAGTATCTGTGAGGTTTTCGGTGATGCGGGTTGTGGTTCGTGTTGGCGGCTCAGTTGTGGGTTCCCAACTTAACGCGACAATGATAACCAGATATGTTACTTTGTTGAAGGATTTGAAAAATCAGGGACATGATGTTGTGGCGGTTGTGGGCGGCGGCTCCTTGGCTCGCGAGTTCATCAAAGTGGCTGCTTATCTTGGGCTAGAAGAGGAACGTAGAGACTGGGCTGCAATTTATGTTTCGCGGCTCTTCGCTCAGTTGTTTATGTTGGGTTTAGGCGAGGCTGGCTGTGGAGTTGTGCCTGTTAGTTTGGATGAGGCTGAGGCTTGCCTTAAGGAGGGCAAGATTGTTGTTATGGGCGGTTTGCGTCCAGGCATGACAACCGATTCTGTGGCGGCGCTGATTGGTGAGCGGGTGAAGGCTGACCTGCTGGTGAAGGGTTCAAACGTGGACGGCATATACACGAAGGACCCGCGGAAGTATGTTGACGCAAAAAAAGTGGACAAGCTACGGTTCGAGGAGCTTGCGGGTATGTTAGACGAAAAACAGCACAAGGCGGGAATCAACCAGATTATCGACCCTGAGGCTGTGAAGATTCTAGCCAAAATCAGATTAAAGACAATAGTTGTGGACGGCTATGACACTGCCAATCTTGTGTTTGCTGTTGAGGGC
>CAZJLG010000236.1:0-2780 GCA_964546665.1 uncultured Candidatus Bathyarchaeia archaeon | reverse complement strand
GGATATGAATTCATAAACATGACACTTATTGCATCGGCTATCTGCACATATAATACTTTCTAACAGGAAACTAGCTGCTGGTTATGCTTTGTTTTTCAGAAAAAAGACTGTTTTCAACAATGTACCTCTATTAGTCTCCTAATATGCGGCGTTATCTGCCAAGTCGTTATGTTGGGTTTTCGTGGATTTCTGTGGTTGCCGTTAATTCGGTGAACATCTCTTTTTTGGCTTTGCATATGGGACAGACGTATGGCGGTTCTTCGCGGAAGCAGACGTAACCGCATTGTCTGCAGTAGTAGAGTTTCATTTTGGGCGCAGAAGGCTTGGTGGGATGCTTTTTTTCTGTGGTTTTAGGCGACTCTGTGTAGGCTCTGGTTTGTTTTTGTTGGGGTCTTCGTTCTGGGATAGGTTTTATAGCTTTTTTTCCTTCGTGGACGTCTTTTCTGACGTATAGTGCGCAGTAGCAGAATCCGTAATCTTCGATGTCTGGGTCTCGGTAGTCGCAGGGGCAGATTATGTCTCTGTCGAAGTCGATTTTTCCGCTGGCTAGTCGGCATGGGCAGGATGGGTATCCGTATCGTTCCTCGTTTTTTTGTAGTCCTTCTAGGAGGTCCTGTAGAATCTCCTTGTCTGGAGTCAGGTAGTAGCCGTGGGTTTTGGCGTCGCTTTCGGCTCTTGCGCGAACCTGTTCGAGTGTTGTCAAAGCTCTAGTGCCTCTTGCAGTTCTTCTCTTGAGGGGCCGGTTAGCAGGGTTTTGTTGTCTATGATTATGGTTGGGTAGGCTAGGTATCCTCCTCTGTTCAGGATGTCCTGTCTTATCGTTTCTCTGTCTTCGGTGCTGCAGAGGTCAACGTCGATGTATTCGTATTCGACGTCCATTTCCTTCAGATTATTTTTTGCTCGTCTGCACCAGCCGCAAGTGCTTATTGCGTATAGGAGAACTTTGTGTTTGCGGTTGTTGCCTTCAACTTTGGTTGTCTGCATTTTTATCCAGATGTAACTTTGTCGCTGCTTGATTTAAGCCTTGCATTGGTGCGTGTGCTATTTGATGAGGCGTTTTTTCATGAGGTTTATGGCTAGGACAAAGAGGGCAGGGGTTACTATGAGTATCCATGCTAGGTTCAGGAGGAGAGCTGGTTGAAGGTTGCTGAGGGCTAGGGCTCTGGTTAGTGATACGGCGTTTGCGAGTGGAAGAAGGAGTTGTGCTGCTATCTGCAGGAACTGGGGCATCTGTGTTAGGGGGAAGAAGGTTCCGCTTAGCAGGAACATGGGGGTTATGAAGAGGAAGTTGGGGTAGCTGAAGGAGTCGATGTTTGGGACAATGGCTGTGAAGCACATGGCTATGGAGGCGAAGAGTAGGCCAACAAGGAAGGCGAGTGGGGGAATCAGCAGCAGCAGTGGTGTGAGTGGTACGCCGAAGACAACTATGACGGCCAGCACGATTGAGGAGTTGATGAGGCTTTTGGTTGCGCCCCACAGCATTTCGCCTGTTATAACCTCTTCTATGGTGATGGGGGTGGCTATTATGGCGTCAAAGGTTTTTTGGAAGTACATCCGCACAAAAGAGGCGAAGGTGCATTCATAATAAGCGGAGAACATCATCGACACCGCCACCAGTGCAGGCGCAATAAACAGGATGTAGGGTTCGCCGTTGATTGACTGAACAAGACCTCCGAGCCCAAAGCCGAGCGCCAGCAGGTAAAGTACAGGCTCCAGCAGTGAGGGAAGGAAGTTGGTTTTGTAGGTTTTCATGAAGACGTCCCAGTTTCGCATCCAGACCTTCCAGACGCGGTAGCTGAGTTTAGGAACTCTAAAAAGCGACGCTATGTTGCTCATGGTTAGTCCCTCAGGCTCCTTCCCGCCAACTTCAGGAAGACGTCTTCAAGGTTGCTGTCTCTTATGAGGGCGCCCTTAAAGGCGGCTTCTTCTAGGACTTTTGCTAAGACGCCTCTGGGTTTGTTGGCGAAGACTTGGATTTTGTCGCCGACGATGTCTATTCTGGCGTCGGGAAAGTACTGTTTCAGGCATATGAGGGCTTCTGGGCTGTGGAGAACTTCCAGCACCTCTTCTCCTACATGCTTTTTAACTAGGTCTATGGGGGTGTCTTTTTCGATGATTTTTCCGTGGTCCATGATGATTATTCTGTCGCAGAGTTGAGCTGCCTCATCCATGTAGTGTGTGGTCAGTATGACTGTGACGTTTTGTTTCTGCAGGTTCCTGATTTTGGTCCATATAAGGTGGCGTGCCTGCGGGTCCAGGCCTGTTGTGGGTTCGTCCAGGATCAGTATCTGGGGGTCGTTCATTAGGGCTCGGGCAAGGATTAGTCTGCGTCTCATTCCGCCTGAGAGGGCAGTTATTATGGTGTCTCTTTTTTCTTCCAGCTGCATGAACTTGAGCAGTTCTTCGGCTTTTGTTTTTGCTTTTTCTTTTGGGATGTCAAAGTATCGGGCGTAGACTATGAGGTTCTGGAAAACGGTAAAATCTGGGTCTAGGTTGTCGTCTTGGGGCGCCACGCCGATGAGGCACTTTATTTCTCTGCTCCGTTTTGTGACGTCCATTCCGGCTAAGGCTAGTTTGCCGCCTGTTAGGGGGGAGACGCTTTGGAGCATCCTCATTATTGTGGTTTTTCCGGCGCCGTTGGGTCCAAGAAACCCGAAGCTTTCGCCCTTAAAAATTTCGAAGCTGACGCTGTCCACCGCAACGAGGTCGCCATACTTTTTGGTCAAGTTTTCGGCTTTAACCAGAACCTCCCGCTCCAACAACAACAGCTCCTTCCATCC
>CAZJLG010000235.1:0-2782 GCA_964546665.1 uncultured Candidatus Bathyarchaeia archaeon | reverse complement strand
GTCAATTAAAACCAAGCTTATGTGCTTGCCTGACAACTTCACGGTGTACTGTGGACATGGACCCTCCACCACCATAGGCAACGAAAAACGATACAACCCCTTTCTGCAGACATAACAGAGATGCCGAGGAGCAGCCATGGAGATTAAACTGGACAAGTCAAAGGTTCCTTTCAGTTTAGAGCACACCCTAGACTGCGGTCAGCTCTTTCGTTGGCAAAAACTGGATGACTGGTGGTACGGCGTCGTCTCAGACAGGGTTATTAAGATAAAACAGGGCAGCGAAGGTTTGACCTTTCAGGTTTTCCCAGAGACTCCACAACAAGGCTTCATCAAAAAATATCTCCGATTGGATGATGACCTGCCCTCTGTCTTTTCTCAGATAAGCAAAGACGAGTACATCAGGGAGGCAATCAATCTTTTCTGTGGACTGAGGTTGGTTAGGCAAGAGCCGTGGGAGTGCCTCATCTCCTACATCTGCGCAACATACAAGAGCATCCCAGCCATCAAAAAAATGATCAACAGCATCTCCAGACAGTTCGGAAAAAAGTTGATCTTTGACGGCTACGACTTCTACACGTTCCCGAAGCCAGCAGACCTTACACAACTCAACTGCAAAGACCTGAAAAGCTGCGGATTAGGCTTCAGAGCTGACCGCGTCCTAGAAACCGCAAAACTGGTTGACAGCGGAAATCTGCCGCTAGAAAATCTGAAACACATGAATTACTTTGATGCCAAGCGAGAACTTTTGGCTCTGCCTGGAGTGGGACAGAAAGTTGCTGACTGCGTTCTTCTGTTTTCGTTAGAGAAACTTGAGGCTTTTCCCATAGATGTGTGGATGAAACGGGCAGCCACAAACCTTTACGCCAGCCACTTTGACTCTTCGTTCATTAGCCGAGTCGCTAGTAAAGGTTCGATTACGCCGAAAGAATACGGGACAATCGGCTCTTTTGCAAGAGATTACTTTGGGGACTATGCTGGCTATGCGCAGGAGTACCTTTTTCATTTCCTGAGAACGCAACGTTAACGTTTTAGCCTTTTACGACTCCTAAGGGAACCAACCGGACAACACGGGTTGCGATTCCAACCTTGTCGCTTACCTCCACCACGTTGTCCACGTTCTTGTATGCTGGATCCGCCTCTTCAGCTAAAACAACGGAACTGGCTGACCTGACAACGATTCCTCTGCCCTCCAAATCCCTTTTCACGTCTCCTCCCCAGAACCTCCGTTTCGCAGCCGATCGGCTCAGCATGCGTCCCGCCCCATGAGCGGTGGAACCAAAAGACAATTCCATAGCCTTATGTGTTCCCACCAGCAGCCAAGAGCTTGTGCCCATGCTTCCTGGTATAATCACTGGCTGTCCCACGCTTCGGTAATCTGCTGGAACATCCTTGTGGTCAGGCGGGAAGCATCTTGTAGCGCCTTTTCTATGAGTCCAAACTTTTGTTCGTTTTCCATCAATCATGTGTTCCTCGCTTTTTGCTATGTTATGGGCGACATCGTAGACTAGGTCTAAGCCAAAATCTTCTGCTGGTTTCTTGAGGACCTCTTCGAAGCTTTGGCGAACCCAGTGAGTGATGACTTGGCGGTTAACGAAGGCATAGTTGACGGCGCATGCCATAGCCTGATAATAGTCCTGTGCCTCGTCGCTTGTGGCGGGTGCACAGGCGAGTTCCCTGTCTGGTATGGATATGTTATATTTTTGGACTGCCCGTTCCATGACCCGAAGATAGTCTGAACAGGTCTGATGCCCAAATCCGCGGGAACCACAGTGAATCAGAACTGTCACCTGTCCCTCATGAGTGACGCCGAAGGTTTTTGCCACGTTTTTATCGTAGATTTTGTCAACCTTTCCGATTTCCAGGAAGTGGTTTCCTGAGCCCAAGGTGCCGCTTTGAGGAAGACCTCTCTGTTTGGCTCTGGACGAAACCTTGTCCGGGTTAGCGCCCTCCATGCACCCGTTCTCTTCACAGTGCTTGGCGTCCTCGGGTCGCGCCATCCCCTTCTGCACTGCCCAAGACACGCCCTCTGTGACCAACTGCTCAAGTTCATGCATGTTCAGTTTGAAGTCTTTGCGGCTGCTGCCGAGTCCGCTGGGCACGTTTTTGAATATGCTGGTGGTTAGGGCTGCAAGGTATGGTCTGATGTCGCTTTCGGAAAGGTTTGTTGTTAGCAGGCGTACTCCACAGTTGATGTCGTAGCCTACTCCGCCTGGGCTTATCACGCCTTCTTCATAGTCTGTGGCGGCTACTCCTCCTATGGGAAAGCCGTATCCTTCGTGCCCGTCAGGTAATGTGATTGCGTGCTTGTATATTCCTGGCAGGTGGGCAACGTTGGCGCACTGGTCCAGTGTTCGGTCGGTTTTTATTTTTTCTATGAGTTGCTCGTCGGCAAAGATGATGCCGGGAACGCGCATGCCTGATTTGTAGCTTTTGGGTATGCGCCAGCTGTAATCATCAATTTTTTCTAGGGGAACATTTGGCCTTGGTTCTCGATATTTTCTTTGCCTATGCAACAAAAACACCTTTCAGTAAAGACTTGCGGCGGGGAACTTATAAATTGTGAGTGGCATGTCGTATGCTATGTTAATTTTTTATTTTTTAACTTGATACAGAGTTTCAGGTTTTATCACATAACAGCCTATTTATCAAAACCGCAATCTTTAAGAACCGCTTCAAGTCAATGACCATGTAAATCGGATGTAGATGACACATGTCAGGTGAAGAACCAGAACCATCTGAAAGCGAAAGCGAAGAGCTGGTAAAAGTAGAAACGTTGACCCCA
>CAZJLG010000234.1:0-2797 GCA_964546665.1 uncultured Candidatus Bathyarchaeia archaeon | reverse complement strand
GACCCGTTGCTATTGAGCCCCACACTCCGCTTACTCCGTGACAAGCAAAGACATCCAATGAGTCATCGATTCTCGTTTTTGCTGAGCGCCAGTTAGCCACCAGGTTCGATACCACACCTGCAACCAAGCCTATGAGAATCGCTGAGGTTACGGTAACAAATCCAGAGGCAGGGGTTACTGCGACTAATCCACAAACTGCGCCAACAGCTATGCCAACTGCTGATGGTTTCCCTTTAGTCACCCAATCGACAACCATCCAGCTTACTGCGGCTGCGGCAGCAGCCAAGTTTGTGGCTACAAGCGCTGAAACAGACAACGCATTTGCTTCTAATGCGCTTCCTGCATTAAATCCAAACCATCCAAACCACAGTAACGATGCGCCCAGTATTACGTATGGTATGTTGCAGGCCTTATGTTCAACTTCATTACAGCAGCTCTTTGCCTGCTCTGTGATTTCCTTTCTTCTACCAATGACCAATGCGGCGGCTAAGGCAGAAAATCCTGCAGTTACATGTATTACAATTCCGCCTGCAAAGTCAACTGCTCCTAACATGTCTAGCCAGCCATTGACGTTCCATACCCAATGGGCTACTGGCGAGTAAATGAAGGTGGACCATAGTATGGTGAAGATCAATAGTGAGCGGAACCTGATTCTTTCTGCGAAGGCGCCGATGATTAGGGCTGGCGTTATGGCTGCGAACTTGAGCTGAAAGGCAAAGAATAGCAGCTCGGGAATTTTTGTTGCGTAGGGGCTGATGGTGTTTATTCCGATGTTGTTTAGTCCTGCCAGAGACAGGTCGCCTATGACGCCGCCAACGCTTGTTCCGAATGTGAGGCTGTAGCCCCAAAACGTCCAGACTAGGCTTGATATTGCAAAAATGATTAGGCATTGTATGAGTGTTGAGACAAGGTTTTTCTTTCTTACGAGACCGGCATAAAAGAATCCTAAGGCTGGAGTCATCAACATTACCAGTGCGGTTGCGGTTGAAATCCACGCGATGTCTCCTACTGCCATTGGTTGCACCTTTTGGTTTTTGATGGTTTTGCCGTTTCGATGTTGATTTTCATTGTTGACGTTTTCTCCAATCGTTTAGGCTTTTCACTGAATATACATTCAGTTATATTTAAGTTTTTTCAACAGATTGAACATTTATGGATTATTTTCAAGATAAATGAACATGCATTCATTTCAATGCTGAACGTTTATTCAATGCATGGTTGAGAATCTCCAATGTGTGTTCACTTCGGCAATGTCATGCAGTTGTCGCTGAATGTTTTTCTAACGGCTGTTGTGTTGGTCTTTGATGTTCTGGTTTGTTTTACTCTTATTCGGATGACCCCCAAAATATTGTTCAGTTTTTTTGCTAAAAATAGTTGTTTTGTTCAGTTTAAAAAAAGAAAAATATATAAATTAGTAAAAATATGAGAATTGTATGAATGCAGATACGGCAGCGTCGTGAAAAGGTTGAATGGAAATCATGCCTGAGCACACCATTCATTTCGATAACAAATCCGAGAGAAACAAGTTTTTGAAACAATGCCTTAGAAACAAGATAATCTGCCCACTCTGCGAAAGCAACAGCTTCAACGTTGAACACAATTCTCTTGATCAGATTGTGCTAACCTGCATAAATTGCGGATGGATACACATCATAAACAAAGAACCTTCAGTCAAAAACAAAACCTGCCTCAAGTTATCTTATGACGACAAAAAATAGCCTACCTATACCCGGACCCGTGGTCAGCCTTTTGCTAATTCGCTTCTAAGCATGTTCACAAAACGTTCTTCATCTTCTGCCATTCTTTTCTTAACTTCTTTCCATGCTGCTGGACAGTTCTTGTATTCAACTCCCACGATGTTGTGGATGGCTCTGTCGATGTCTTTCTTGTTTTCTTTTGTGACTGTTACTCCCGCTTTGTCGAAAACATCATTCATGTGCCTAAAATAGCATGTCATAGCAATCTGAATATACTCTTCTGTTCTTCAGATAAATGGTTTGCAGTATTTCTGCTGCTTAGGTTTTCAAGAAAAAAGCTATTTTTCAACAATCTTCTGTTATTAGTCTCCTAATATACGTGGAATATGAGCGGCAACTCTGTTTTTGCTTCGAAAAACAGAAAAAATACTGTTTTCAACAATGTACTTCTATTAGTCTCCTGCTATGATTGGTGTGTTTATGTAAAGAAGTGTTCCTGTAATTTAACAATTTGTAACCGTGTTTATGTGATTTATTGACTTTTTGTTCGCAATGTTTATAAGTGTGCGAATGCTCTGTCTATCGGCAATAGGTTGCCGTATGCCCATAATTATGGAGTGCAAACACAATGAAACGGGTCTCAATCAAAGAAGAAGCGTGCATAGGATGCGGACTCTGCCAAGTCTACTGCACAGTAGAACACTCCAAATCCAAAGACCCAGTAAAAGCATACCTAAAAGAAAACCCCAAGCCAGTCAGCCGAGTAAGAGTAGAAACAAACAAACCAAACTCCATCTCAATCAGATGCCAACAATGCAAAGACACACCCTGCGTAAACGCCTGCCTAACCGGAGCCATGACCCTAGACAAAGAAACTGGACTGGTGACACATGACCCAGAAAAATGCATCGGCTGCTGGACATGCATAATGGTCTGCCCATACGGCGCCATAAAACCTGCTTCTACAGGAAAAATCATAGCAAAATGTGACCTCTGCCCCGACAGAGAAATCCCCGCTTGCGTAGCTAACTGCCCCAACGAAGCACTAGTCTGCGAAGAGGTGGAAGAGTAATGTCGAAGTATGTGATTATCGGAGGCTC
>CAZJLG010000233.1:0-2838 GCA_964546665.1 uncultured Candidatus Bathyarchaeia archaeon | reverse complement strand
TGTAGTATATTAGGGGCAGACCCAGCGTTGGCGCTGTTAGAAGCCACAAGTCAATATTGTGGTTCAGGAACCATGCGTACCATATGCTCCAGCCTCCGACACTGCCAAAGATAAGCCACAGAAAATAGGTGCCAACAAAGTATAACCCAAAGAAGGTGACAATGAAGCCTATCCTGTTTATGTCCAGCCCACGTAAGTGTTCTGTTCCAATAGACTTTTTTGCAAAGTTGGCAGTGTACAAGCCAAGCAACAGCAAACCGACCGAAGTCAAACAGAAACTAAACAAGTTCACGGGATACGCGGTGACATACTCGACTCCGCTAGACAACATTGTGCCTACCCAGTTGCAAGTGTAGTTGAGCCATAAAACAAAAACGTACGCCGTGCCCACAATCAGCGCCCACTTTATCGCATCTTTAATTGGCTTGCGTGGGTTCAAAGCGAAAAACAGTTTCACCAGAACAAAGGGAATCAGTATTGCCTCAGTCAAAACAGGTATGGTCAACTCGACTATCCACAGGGGGGTCAGCAACTCGGGAAATATGAATGTGTATATCCCAGAAGGTATTAGGGACACAAAAGTAGCTGTTTCAAAGAGTAGAACAAACCTTATGCATGTTGCCATTTCTTGTCTAGAAATGTCTCTGCTGAACATCCACAACAGAACCGTTACTACCGCCATGAAGCTTGCTCCTGTTCTGAATCCCATGCCCAACGTTCCGGGCAGGTCCTGAATGATTATTGGCCATGCTGTGCTTCGATTACAGATGCTGAAGGCAAATTCGTAAAACGTGAAGGAGAACCAAGCTAATGCAACAGTCAAGAATCCGAGCTTCACAGTCCAAAGTGTTCTGGAATCAGCCATAGCAATCAACAGCCCAAAAGTCTTCATTATGTATATCACTGTATCCTTAAATCTGTAATCCCAAAAAGGGCGGTGAGTGTCCTTTGATGGTCAGGCTTAATAGCTCGTAACAGCAACCTTTTACATGTAACGAAAGTTTTGGAGGAGGAAAAACAGTAACATGAATGGGCGATCGGTCACGTTTCTGTTTCTTGTTCAAGTAGTCGGCGCAATCTTCTATTGCATTCTTTTGGCTGCATACGCTCTTCCCTTTCCTTCCACCCGCGTTTTGATTGGCGATCCCACCTTCAAGTTGCTTCTCACATTGTTCGGTGGACTCTTGCTTGTTTCAACATTTGCTTCGATGGCAGCTTCTAAAATAATCAGAAAGCCATGAACGAATACGCTAACTTGGATGAACTGAAAGTTTCACGGTTCTGATGACAATCGATTTAAGTATGATTTCTGGCTATCCGTATCTGTAAAATCGACATCTATCACCTTGGCAGCAGTGTTTATCGATGAATGCAATATTGAGTTTATTGATCTCGGTCTCGATTCTTGTTTTAGCTTTACTGTTAGACTTGATTTTTGGCGACCCCTCTCCAAACTATCCCTGGAGAATCCAATTCAGACTGCATCCAACCGTCTGGATGGGCAACCTAACCAAAGTCTTAGAGCCCTATTTCAAGAACAGGAATCCAAAACTGGAAAAAATCGGCGGCATCTTTTTAGCCCTGGTAGTGATAGTTGCCTTCACGTTGCCAGTCTACTTTCTGTTACATTTGGTCTCCACTTACTTGCCTGTTCTGGTTTACGTTGTCGTCGCCGCTGTAATCCTGAAGCTAACCATCTGCATGAAACTGGAAACAGACTGGGGCATAGCCGCAGCCGCAGCCATAGAATCGGGAGACCTTGAGGAAGCCAGAAAATATGCCCACTTTTCGCGGAGAGACAATAAAGACTTAACAGGGTCACAGATAGTCTCCTCTGTCATCGAGTCGTTAGCTGAAAACCTGACGGACTTCCGGTTATCGCCCATATTCTATTACGCCTTTTTTGGTGTTCCAGGCGCCGTCGCCTTCAGAGCCATCAACACTCTTGACGGAATGGTCGGCTTCAAGGACCCTGAGCACCTGCATATCGGATGGTTTTCCGCAGTCACTGACACAGTAGTCAACTATGTTCCGGCGCGGTTCACAACTTTTCTGATAATCTTAGCTTCAGCTATTCTAGGCGAAGACTACAAGAGGGCATGGACAATCGCTGTTCGAGACCAAACCAAGATTCCAAGCATAAATCACGGGTGGCAGATGGCGTCCATAGCTGGAGCCCTTCGTGTGCAACTGGAGAAACCTGGACAATACGCTGTTGGCGACCCAATCGAAGAGCTGGATGCTAACAAAATACTTCGTGCCCTAAGAATCCGGAACGTTGCAATACTTTTGGCTATTCTGTTTACGTTGCCAATTCTTCTGGTTACAAGCCTCTACCTGTTTCCCTTTCTAGGCTTTTAACGTCTAGCTGGACGAATTTCACCCAGTCTTTTTTGCGTTTGTGAACCCCGTTTATGCAAAACATATTAAACATGCCGCTTGCTGTATTTCTGGAAGTAACAACCTTTCAGGGATGAATCATGCCTCTACATGTAACCCTTGTGAATCCGCCCTACCCACAGAACGCACATCAGCATCCACCCTTCACCCCCTTAGGGCTGGGATATTTAGCTGCAGTTTTAGAGAAGAACAATTACGAAGTTGATGTAATTGATTGCCAAGCCATGGGAACATCATTTGAAGAAGCAAAAGCCGAACTCAGCAAACGCCAACCTGACGTGGTTGGCCTAACCTCCACCACCCTAACCTACAAGTCTGCCCTTCGCATAGCACAAATCGCCAAAGAAGTCTGCCCAAACTGTTTAACACTCCTTGGCGGAGTTCACGTTACCTTCTGGGATGAAAACGCGCTGAAGGAGTGTCCGCAGCTGGACATTG
>CAZJLG010000232.1:0-2854 GCA_964546665.1 uncultured Candidatus Bathyarchaeia archaeon | reverse complement strand
TATCTTCAGAGAATGCAGGAAGAAAAAGAGAAGATTTTCGTGTTCTCGGGAGGAAACCCGCTTTACCCAGAAATCGCGGCAACAATGCACAAAACAAACGGCACATCTCCGCCAGACCTGCTTCTGAAGCAGTTCTGGATAGACGCGCCAGTCGGCTGCCACGCAGGCATCAACTATCTCAGCTTGCGACCTAACGGCGACGTGTACCCCTGCCCCTTTCTGCAAATCAAGGTCGGAAACATCAGAGAGCAGAGCCTCACCGAAATGTGGTATGGTTCAGAGTTGCTGAAAACGCTCAGAAATAGAAGTTTGTTGAGTGGAAAGTGTGGAGACTGCGAATACCGAGAAGTTTGTGGCGGATGCAGGGGCAGAGCCTACGCGTATAGTGGCGACTTTTTGGCGGAAGACCCAGTTTGCTTGAGAGACCTGATGCTAGAAGAGAATGTTATCCCAGCTAAGGTGGAGCGTTTTGGGTGGTGTGTTGGATAGACGGCTCAGAAGCCGTGTCAGGTGTCCTCGCAGTTGTGAACTTTAATTTTTGAAGTTTTTGTCTGCGTTTGAGATGAGGATGCCGCTAAGCACTGAGAGGATGAATGACGGCACTATAATCAGCCAAGGTGTCGCTAGCTGGTAAGCATCAAGTGCGGCTTTGATGGCAATTACGTTTGTTAACATGGGAATACATATGGCGAATATGACTATAGCCTGTTTCCTCTTTATCATGGAGATGATGCTTCCTGCAAGCCCAAACCCAAAGGCAAGCAGCTCTGAAGCCGCCAACCATGCCCAATCAAAGCCGCTTATTGTGCTGTCAAAGCCAACGATTCCCCAATAAAGACTTATGAAAGAGGTAAGCGCCAACAGCACTCCTCCGATGAAGGGAAAACCTGTACTGTACAATAGGGCGGTTCCTTCTTTTTTCTTGAAAAGACGGTAAAGCACCACCGCAGCAACAAGAACTAACACAATTACTGCTGCTGGCGTCCAGAAGCTTGCATTGAAGTTGTGGTAAAAACTGAATCCTTTCTGGGCTGGAATCCAGTTTTCCTGTGTAACTTCTACGAGCACGTATGTGGTGGGCAACCATGTGGAAAAGTTTGCTGTGTAGACGCCCGGCACTGAGGTTTCTTCAGCTTTGACGCCATTAATGGTCACGTTTACTCCATTGGCAATCTTTGGAAAAACCTGCTCAGGAGAGGAATTGGGGATGACCAGACCCTCTTCAGGCACCATCAAGTAAGTAACATTAACAGAGACGGCGGTAACTCCCTGACTGTCCGTGTTGGTGCTGACTAATGACACATCAAAAGTGTCCCAGTAGACAGTAACCGATTCTGACTTCATCCCATAAACAGCACTTTGCCCATTTCCAAAAAGACTCGCGTTATATTCGGTTTCATCCTGCATAACCAAACTTGTTGGCGTAAAAGTTAGCACAGCAGGGCTCGAAGAAACGTAATAGAATATGGCAAATCCCGTAGAGTTTGTTGTCTGAGAAATACTTTCCACAGACTCACCAGCATCTGTTTTGACCTCTAATGTGAGCGTTGCGTTCTCGACAGCTTTTCCTGAATCTGTGCCGTAACTCCAAACGGCTTGAAAGGGGATGGTCCAGTTTTTTTCAATATTTCCGTAAATAACTGAGCTTGATGTTGCAGGATTCACAGAGGTCCAATATTGAGAGGTCGCTGTTTGTGCACTTGTTGTCTCAACAGACGCTGATATGCACAGCAACAGGAGCAGTGTGCTCATAACTGCAATTCGCGTAGAAGCCATATGGTTTAAGCACATCCTATTCCAGCATTAACAGGTGTGCCCTTATATAAAAACCACTATTCAGCAAGAATGTGCTTTTTAGGGCTTCAATTTTGTTTATGTTTGTTCCTGTTTCGGTCTTCGTTTAAATGTGCAGAGCCCAAGCCATCTTTTTTTCCATGACTGACAGTAGCCGTCAGAGTTGTTTACGCAATGGTTTTGATTACATTCAACTTTGCCCAGTGTTGTCCTCTCCAAAACACAATTTATGTATCTAAATGGGACCATCTGCTTTAATCGTTTCTTTTTTGCGGCTACTTCTTTGGTTTCGGCTTCAATAGAACCTCTGGAACTAGGACGCCTTCTTCGGTTATGATTCCATCCACGTAAACTAAGGGGGTTATGTCAAAGGCTGGATTCAACACTTTGACGCCTTCAGGAGCGATTCTCTCGGAACGGACATTCGTAACCTCTGTTGGGCTTCTTTCTTCGATGACAGCATCTTCCGAGGTGCTGGACAGGTCCATCGTTGACATGGGCGCAGCCACATAGAAGGGGATGCCATGTTCGCTGGCTAAAACAGCAACATTGTAGGTTCCAATCTTGTTCAGAACCGCGTCCTTGACTATCCGGTCTGCGCCAACCACAACCTTATCCACCAACCCCTTGGACATGACATAGCCCACCATGGTGTCCGTGATCAGCGTCACCGGAATATTGTCCCGCATCAACTCGTAACAGGTGAGTCTAGCCCCCTGAAGCCGCGGTCTGGTCTCGCAGGAGATAACCCTGACGTTTTTGCCTTCTTCAATGGCGGCTCTTACAACTCCAAGGGCTGTGCCATAATCAACCGTGGCTAAGCTGCCCGCGTTGCAGTGGGTGAGAACCACATCGCCATCCTCTATCAGTTCGGCTCCGTGCTTTCCCATCTTCCTGTTGACTTCAACGTCCTCATCAGCCATCTTCTGAGCCTCAGCCACCACAACCTCTGCCAAAGCTTCTTTGCTTCCAGGCGTCTCTTGCGCCTTTTTCATCACCCTGTCGATTGCCCAAAAAAGATTCACTGCAGTTGGGCGGGTCTTCCGCAATACCTTAGCCG
>CAZJLG010000231.1:0-2930 GCA_964546665.1 uncultured Candidatus Bathyarchaeia archaeon | reverse complement strand
ACAGGCGACAGAATCTACCTCAGAGCCTTCAACGAGATTGCGGCACCAATCATCAGCCAATACAAGCCCCAATTCATTCTGGTCTCCACCGGATTTGACAACCACTACGCAGACCCCATAGGAAACCTAGCCCTCTCCACCTTCAGCTACACCAAAATCTTTGACGCCATCTTAGAGTCAGCAACGAAATTTTGTCAGGGAAAACTGGTGGCAGTTCTGGAGGGCGGATACAGCATGAGATTCCTTGGAAAGATGGCTTGCGCTGTTACTGCAAAGATGGCTGAAATTCCATATACCTTCAGGGATAAGCATCAAAGTGCAAGCGTTAAGGTGCAGAGAAAGGGAGAAAAAACGATTAACCGAATAAAGAAACTTCAGTCATCCTTCTGGAAAATAAACTGAAGAAAGGCACACCTGCAGATTTTTCAGAAAAACAAGCATATTAGAAGCCTAATAATACTTCATGTTGGAAAATAGCTTTTTTCTGTAGAATCTTCCCTTTTCGTTACTTTTATGCTTGGATGAGGTCGCTGTAGGAGAGGGATTCAAGATTGGTTGGGTCTATTTCCAGCGTTTCCATTAGTTTCTGCAGAGTCAGCCGATCTTTTCCAATCGTTTCTGGGTTGTCCTCAGTCTGTTTTTCGAATTCTATGAATTTGCCAAGCTTCGTAACAGTATCCAAGTGAATCTGGATTCCGCGATACCGATAAATGTCTCTGACTTTATCTACTACGATAAGGGGCGCCAGCGTCTTCTTCAGAATCTTCTTCAACTCTCCAGGCTCCTGAACCCGCAGAATAAAGGCGTCATCGCTTTTTGGTCCCGCAATGTTCTCTCTATCATAATAAATCAACTCTACAGTGTTGCCGTCTTTCACTTCTCTTAGCTTCAATCTTCCTTCCGGCACCTTAAAGTAGAGATCTGACTGATGAAAAGTTCCCACATGCTCGGCTCCCAGCGCAGCCAGCTTTTTTCTCAAAAATTCATGGTCGCCGACCCGTGCCTTTAACTCTACCATCTTGTGCTTAAAGCTATGCTGCATCCCAATCTTCATTACATATCACTCTCGCAAGAAGAGACGCGACAATAGCTCTTTTGTTTTTCTATACTTCACAACTTAGAAGCATCAAGGGGCTCGTTCTCGCAAGCCTCATCCTCGGCTAGATCCACATCCAGTTTGTCAAGTCTGTCCTTGAGAGATTTATCAAGTACCTGCCTTAACCGAACGTAAGTGTCTTCGTCGATTTTTCCGTCAGACAGAAGAGAGAGAAGCTTTTTGGATTCTATATTGAAGTCTCTTTCATGCTTCAGCCTGTTTCTTGTGTTCAAAAAGTTTTTTTTATCCAGTTTCCCCGAAATCAGCAGCTGCCTGAGCTTCTTAACCTCTTTCTCGTAATCGTCTTCCTCTTTTCTGGAAGTATAGATTATTATGGCTACAAGAAATACCACGATAGCAGCTAGGGGCAGGATTAAGTAAAAAAAGTAACTGGCTTCCATACCCCCCGATTAGTTTGCAGAGATAAACAATTTATGAACCTTGCTTACGTACCTCTGATACTTATTGGCTCTGCACGGCCTCGCTCTTTTTTATGAAGTAATGAAAACTAGCTTAGAAAACCCAATTGACTACCGTGCTGATGCCACACATCGTAAGGTTAATAGGTCAGCTTTTCGTCTAGCAATGCTAGTTCACATTATCCCAGTGCAGGGTTTACCTCTATAATGTGACAAAAATACGTTAACAGAAATTCAGGAGAGAAAAAAATAATGGGAAAAATAGTGATTGCTTACAAAATTCTTCCGTCAGAATCAACAGTTGACCTTGAAGTGCTGAAAGAAAAAATCAAGAAGCAACTAGCAGACATCGCTTCCATTCAGCGCTTCGCTGAAGAGCCCATAGCTTTCGGTCTCTCTGCACTGAAAGTTAACATGGTTCTGCCTGAAAGAGACGGAATTTTGGACGAAACAGAAAAACGACTCACTGACATTAAAGAAGTCGGCCAAATACACACCTTAGGAGTAACAAGGCTCTAGGTTCGTCAAAGTTTATATATGAATAGCATCCTTCGAAAAACGTGGAGCTTCACGATCACACATAAAGGATGGAAAGCAGATGAGCGAAGTACAGCTTAGGGTAGAAGACGCTAGACAACGTGATGTTTACCGCGGAATCGCCCGAATTGACCAGCAGACCATGCAAAAACTTGGCATCTCAGCTGGCGACGTAATCGAAATTGTTGGAAAAAGAAACACCGCTGCCATAGCTTGGCCAGCATACTCTGAAGACCAAAACAGAGAAATCATCAGAATCGACGGATTCACGCGCAAAAACGCGGGAGTGGCAATGCACGAATTAGTCGTGATTCGGCCAGCAAAAGTAACCAACGCCGTAACCGTTGTGTTAGCGCCCATAGACATGAAACTGAACGTGGACGAGGACTTCACAAACTTCGTGAAGAACAGGCTCATGGAAAGAACCTTTGTGGAGGGAGACACCACCCTCGTCATGATGTTGGGTCACGCTATTCCCTTCAGAGTAACTAAATCCCGTCCCCACGGAATCGTGAGAATCGGCCATGGCACCACCGTCCAGATAATGGCTGAACCCGCTCCAGAAACCAAGGGCGTGCCCCGAACCACTTACGAGGACATAGGAGGACTCCACGAGGAAATCCAGCGGATAAGAGAAATGGTTGAACTGCCGCTGCGGCACCCAGAACTTTTCCAAAGACTTGGAATAGACCCGCCAAAAGGAGTCCTGCTGCATGGACCTCCTGGATGCGGCAAAACCCTTCTAGCAAGGGCAGTTGCAAACGAGTCAGAAGCCAACTTCTATTCCATTAACGGTCCAGAGATAATGAGCAAGTTTTACGGCGAGTCAGAGGCTAGACTCCGCGAAATGTTCCAGCAGGCTCAGAAGAATGCCCCCA
>CAZJLG010000230.1:0-2945 GCA_964546665.1 uncultured Candidatus Bathyarchaeia archaeon | reverse complement strand
GCCTCTAGACTTGGTAACGATGTTTCACAGGATTTAAATGTTTTCTATTTCGAAACCGAGCCAACAATGACTGCCAGTTAAACTTGGAGCTTCTTTCTCAGAGATTCAATATCAGTTCGGCTAAGGCTTTGGCGCCGTCTTTCAGCTCCGGAATCCTGTTGCTCTTCGCCGTTTCTATGGCGTCCATCAAGCCGTCCAATGTTACATCTGATAGGATTGTGGCGCCCACTTTTTTGGCAAAAAATTCAGAATCTTCTCTTGGGAAAGTGCGTGTCAGCTCTGGGTCAGGCACTATGACTGAGGGCTTCTTGTAGGCGGCAGCTTCCAGCGGGACAGAGCCTTGATGTGTTACAATAACCTCTGCTCCTGCAATAAGTTCGCTGAAGTTTAAGGAGAAATCAAGGATTTTCCATTCGGGATGCTGTTGTCTGTAGGGTTCAGGGTCAACTTCTCCGGTCTGCAAAACCACGTTCTTTAGGTTGCTTCCGTTTAGGACGTCGAACAGGCGTTTGTGTCCCAGTGTTCCTCCAGTCACCAAAATGTAGCCTCCATTAAAGGGTGCCAGTTCAGGTTTTGGGAAAACGGGACCAACAACTGTGCCTTTCAAGAATTTTTTCTGTTCAGGCCACTGCAGAGCCGTGATTGCCGAGAAGGGCTGCAGAATACGGGCGGTTTTGGATGCTCCAACAAAACGAGCCTCTCCCTCGAGGTTCACTAGGGGTATTCCCTTCAAAAAGGCAACCAGTGCAGGTGGGATACAGAAGTTGCTGCCCGTGCTTACAACAACGTCAAACTTGCCTTTGACTTTCCTCACAGAATATGCGAGTGCTCTGGCTAGATTGTAGGTGAACTCTCCTGTTTGGGTTTTGGCTCCTCGAGGCTTCAGAAGGTAGTCTACTTCGCCGAATTTGCTTAGCCTTTTGTAGCTTGAGGTGTCTCCTTCTGGAATCAAAAAACTTACTGATGTCTTGTTTTTTAGCCTCTGGGCTAATGCATATGCGAAGCCGGTGTGTCCTCCGCCACCTGCCAGGATCAGGACGTGTTTCTCTTTTTCCAAGAAAGCTCAGCCAAGCGACTTTTTGACTCCAATTGAATATAAATTTGTGCATGCTTCACTAGGCTCGAGCTGCTGCCTTTCAGATAGGTTATGGTGTATTTTGTCTTCTTTTTGCCAAAATTGTAACCTTAACCTGTAGGGAACAAGTATTAAATATCATAAGGGAAGCTACGTTTTTCCACATTTGGAGTTGTTTCAAGTTATGGCAAAACGTCATAGACCATCAATCCCGCTCATAATCCTCTTCATTATACTCTTGTTGCTGTTTTTCTTAGCAGGTCCACTAACTGAAATCGCAAGCAGCATATCAGCCCGAGGAACAATCAAATTTAGCTTCACGTCGAACGTCGATGATGATCCAGTAGTGTCCATTGTTTACACATTGCCTCAAGATTTAGCTGACGTAATGGTTCCAGAGCAAACAGATGGCTGGACCGTCACTTTAGCAGGTGATATTCTCAGCGTGGCGGACGGAACGTTGAATTCAGGTGAATCGGTTACGGTTAATTATCGGCTAAAAGAGTACATAGAAGGCGGTTCTAGGGCAATTACAGCAACAGCCACAACAGAAAAAGGTGTTACAGACACAACCGAGAACAGCTTGCAAGTACCTGATGCATTGCTTTTAGCCATTGTAGGAATGTTTAGTTCAATCTGGCTGCTGATACTCGCAATCATAGTGCTGGTAATCATAATTGTCTTATTCATCATAGGCAACAAGAAGGACGAGGAACAGGAAAAAACAGAAGGGAAAACTGGTCCAGCAAGTCCTCAAAAGTCAGGCTGAAGCAGACAAACAGGGACATCACCACCGTCCCCGAATCCCACTTTTTTGTTTTGCAGGGTTCCGTACTGTTTGGAACAAGTTCACTGTTTTCTCAAGAGACAGAACGTATATTTACCATATACTAGAATAGGATGGCTGAAAACAAACAGGTAACTGTATGCCAACAAAAGTGAAGCGTGGAAAACAGGCATGAAACTCGATAAACGCAGAGCCCTCATACTGGCTTTCTGTATAACCGCCTTATGCAGCCTTTTGTTAGCAGCACCTCTACTGGCGCCACATGAGCCTAACCTGCAGACCGCAGTCACAAATGCCATAGACTACTTAGATGAATCAGATGAGGCTTATGCCCTGCTTTGGCTCGATGTAATGCACCGGCGCTTCGGAATCGACGAGTTTGCCGATGCCCTTCAGCGGTATGACCAACAGCTTGCGGAGCAGCCGACGCAGTGGTCTCTATTGAATGTGTTCAGGCGCATCGCAGTTTATGATAATCCTATGCAGGCTGAGGTGCTGGAGTCTGTGGGGATTCCAACCGACAGCATCATCTCCTATGCTCTCTATTGTGACAGGTTTGTGTTGCCCTCTGATTACTTTGAGACGCTTGAAGGTGCGGTGAGTGAGGGCGGATACTATTTGACGCATGTGCTGTTGGCGTGCATCTGGATTCAGGAAAACGGCTGCGAAGGGGCACTGCCCAACGGATTTATCGACCATGTGTACCGCGCCACCGCTGTGATAGTTGACAGGAACCCGATGGTTGTGGATGACCTTACGCTTGAAGCTGCGGCGTTTCTCTACTTGGCTGGGCAGGGCGAACGGGTTAACCCTTCTTTTGTCAACCGCGTCATAGCAAGCCAAAATAGTGATGGCGGCTGGGGAGAAGCTCCGGACGGACAGGGCGGCTCGTACTGGCACTCCACAATCTTGGGGCTCCTGCTCCTGCTTCACGTGCAAAATCCTGCTGACTACTATCCGCCAGTTCTTGCTTCCGCATCGCCATAAAACGAGGCTGCCTACTGTTTTAGGGCAGCAGTTCTTTGGCCTTCTATTTTACAATCAGGACAGAGCAGGGAGCATGTTTTGTTACTGTGTCGCTTA
>CAZJLG010000229.1:0-2945 GCA_964546665.1 uncultured Candidatus Bathyarchaeia archaeon | reverse complement strand
CAACAATTCTAATTCTTCTCACGGTTGTCTGGAAGATAGGCTCCAAACTCACCAGTTCAATATTCTGGTTCTTCATTGCAGCACAGGCAATGAGCTTCGTAGGCGCCGTCTAAAGAGGCGAATTAATCGTTTACAAGTTTCAGGATTTCTTTTATGTCCGGCTCAACCGTTATTGGCGTGTTGGCGAACCTGTTTTGTGGGTTAAAGTGGTAGTCCACTATTGCCGCAGTGTCCTTAAGGATGTGACCCGTTGAGATTCCGACCACAGTCTCGTCTGCGCCGATTATTCCCTGCTCCACCAGCTTTTTGGTTCCCGCCACAGTTGCGGCTGAAGCAGGTTCACATCCGAAGCCGTTCTTGCTTACCATAGCCATAGCATCCATTATATCTGAGTCAGGAACCGTGGTTACCACGCCATTAGTGAACTCGAGGGTCCGCAGAGCCTTCTTCAAGTTCACGGGTTTAAGAATCTCTATTGCGCTTGCTCTTGTCTTCGCCTTGATGCCCTTTCTGTCCACTTCGCTATAGTAGTCATCTATGATGCTGTTGTCGATGTTTCCGCTGTTCCATCTCAGCTCATGCTCATTATAGAGGTCAGACAAGGTAGGCGCACCCTCAGCCACAACAACAGCCATCCGCGGCTTCTTCCGTATCCAGCCATACTCGTAAAGCTCCATGAAGGCCTTCCCGAAGGCAGAGGTGTTCCCCAAGTTTCCTCCAGGAAACACAATCCAGTCAGGAACTTCCCAGCGCAGGTAATCAAGCACCCTGTACATCATAGTCTTCTGGCCTTCAAGACGGAAAGAATTCAGGGAATTAACGACATAAATTCCGCTTTGCTTTGAAAGCGCCTTAACCATAGCCATGGCAACATCGAAATCGCCATTCACCTGAAGAACCTTAGCACCATAGGCAAGGGACTGTGCAAGCTTGCCTTTCGCAATTTTTCCTGCCCCAACAAGAATCACAGCAGCCATATCCAACTCGTTTGCCGCAAACGCCGCTGCAGAGCTTGAAGTGTTTCCAGTGGAGGCGCAGACAACTTTTTTGGCTCCAACCATCCTTGCATGCGTGAAGGCGGTTGCCATGCCGTTGTCTTTGAAGGAGCCTGTTGGGTTGTCGCCCTCGAACTGCAGCCAAAAGTTTTCAGTTTTTACTCCAACATACTCGGCGACTCGGGTCAGATGAAAGGGTTTTGTTCTTCCTTCTGCACCGTCTAAGGAGACCAGTTTTCGGCTGTAATCTGAGGGGTTTTCTGTGTCCATTCCAGCAAAGTTAATCAGTTCGCGGTATCGCCAAACCCCGCTCTCATCAAATATGTTTCGCCTATGATTTAGGCGTTCACTGAAGGTTTCTTGCAGGCTTTTCGGGAAATCTCCCTTATAGCGCACGTCAAGAAGTTCGCCGCAGTTACAGGCGGTTCTCTGTTCGTTGACGCTGTACTTTTTTCCGCAACTAGGAACAATACATTGTAGCCAGCTTTCGGTCTTCATGAAAAATTAATCTCCCGAATTCCTCTTTTATAGTTAACTTCTTTCAGTTACTCCATCTATTGAGTATAATCAACAAATCACAGTAAAGCTCTTAAATGTTGTACGATAAATTTCGCGCTATTATGGTTCTTAAGGATAATGCCCCTCCACAGGCTCAGGGGGTTCCTATAGTGCTTACTGGCTCAGCCACAGACATGAGCGACTTCAAACTCAGTCCTTTCCGAGCTTTCACTGGAGGATTCCCCACAGCCATTATTCCAAGGTTCCTGCTCCGAAGATACTGGTACCCACGAGTCCCCAAAAACGGAGATGACACAGCCAAATATGCACCCTACGGAATGCGAAAAATTGAGGCTTCCCTGATCAGGGAATTCGGCGAACAAATAGTGGCGGTGGTGCATCCGTATAATCTAGAGAAGTTTGTGGGACCAGAAACAAAGGTTATCGGCATATCTTCCATGGAGCCAGCTGGAACAGGCTTTGTCAGCCGAACCTACACATCTCTTGTGGGCTTTGGCGGAGAACCCGTTGCAGCCGCAGAATTCAGAGACCTCATCACCAAACCAATTCTAAGAAAGTGGGGCGCCAAAATAATTCTCGGCGGCTCAGGCGCGTGGCAGATTCACAGAGCAAAGCTACAGAAGAAATATGGAATTGACTGCATCGTCATGGGCGAAGGCGAAAAAACGGCATTAGAAATTTTCCGCAAGGCTCTCAACGGCGAAGAACTTCCACGAGTAGTTGAGACTGAGCCGCCAGAACCTGAGCAAATTTGCCGCATCGCGAATCCGTCACTTTTTGGCACTGTGGAGATTACGCGCGGTTGTGGTCGAGGCTGCAAGTTTTGCTCGCCTATGATGAGGAGACGTTACTCTTTCCCGTTAGACCACATCATGAAAGAGGTTGAATTGAATGCAAAAAACGGGACAAGAATGATAATTTTGGCGAGCGAAGACATATTCCTGTACCGATGTGACAACAAGTTTCTGCCAAACCGTGAAGCAATCGTCAAGTTAATCAACTCGATCGCAGCTGTCCCAGGAGTAGAATTCATTCAGCCAGCTCATGCAGCATTAGCGCCTATTGTCTATGACCCACAAATAGTTGAAGAGATTGGACCTGTCCTCCACGAAAAAGCTTACTGGGTTACGAACGACACCAAGCACAGCTCGGTTGAAGTAGGCATGGAAACAGGCAGCGTTCGACTCATGAAAAAGTACATGCCAGGAAAGATGCTTCCATACAAACCCGAAGAATGGCATGATGTCGTGGAAAAGGCAATTGAAATCATGAACGAGAACTACATCTGGCCGTTGGCAACATTGATTGTTGGTTTGCCAGGAGAAACCGATAATGACACGATTGCGACGCTTGAACTTCTGGACAAGCTGAAACACAACAAACTGTTCTATGTGCCTTTACTGTTCACTTCAGAAGACGACTGCATGCTTA
>CAZJLG010000228.1:0-2953 GCA_964546665.1 uncultured Candidatus Bathyarchaeia archaeon | reverse complement strand
AGTGCAGAAACAACAAGGTCGCCTGAAATTCCGGCTATCTGGATGTTTGTCTCATAAGTTCCGAAGAAATAGAGTACTAGTGAGCCTGGCGGCACGTGTGAAAAGATGAATGTGATTATGCTGAGAGACAGGAAGGACGCCACAAAAATAATCAAGCCTAACATTTTTAGTAGCTATTAGTTGACCAAATTTAGTGTTTATGAACCTGAGATCATTATTCGAAAAACGATTTACTACGTATTAAGTCGCAATATTTAATAAATAGTTGTGACCTAACGTATAAACAAAAAGAAGGGCGAAAACCATGAAACCTTTCACAACAAATTTAGCACTCCAAGACTCACTAAGCTCCAGAAAAAGAACAGAAGACCAAAACCCCGAAGAACTGCCCAAAGAAATCCAACATAAACTCAAACTGATAGAAAAAGCATTCAAATAGCCGACACAAAAGAGACCAGCCGTTTCAAGACTGCGACTACAACAGTCGTAGTGTACCATCTGAATTGTCTGACCAGCCGTCCTTTTCTTTACGATACTTTTGAACCCATCCACGCCTGACAGGGCATAAAATGTACATTAAGAACTATGGCAGCCAGCAAAATTCCATTGTCAAGTTCCAAAGGTCAAAACTTCGCTCTCAGACATCAACTATTGGCGTCAGTCCCTTTTTTGAGGGGATAAGTTCTCCACCGGTCAGGATTTTGGTATTTAACTGTTGGGCCGTCCCTATTAAGCATGTCATGCAGAAAAGCTTGGAACTCCTCTTCTGATTCGCGCTTCTGTGGCATAGCAGTCCATTTTGCTTTAACTCTTGAAGGCTCATCAGGCCTGTTTGGCATTTTAGATGCTTCCTGCTTTACTTGATTATTCGCCAGTCTTGCGATGATTGGATCCCATCTAACTTTTTTAACTCGTTTCATGGATGAACCCCCTAAACTTTTCTCTAGGCTGTTCTCTGTGTTTACTTCATGGCGTACAGTAGATATATCCGATATTTCGGGTGCCGATATATTTTGAAAACTTTTATGTTACCTGCAACGCAATGATTAGATTATTCATTTTTTAAATAAGTTGAAATGCGGATTTTGATTTCATAGACATTATATATCACGTCAAACTTTGGGGAGTATTGATGGTGGCACATGACCACTGAACTTCCGTTAGATCGGGTGCTCGAAAAAGTTAAAGATGCAATTGCTAATCAGCCACAAGCAGATAAAGACGAAAAAAATGAGATCAAATGTCCCCACCATTTTGGCTATTTATCTGAATTGCCCAAAACCACGCCTATTCCAGAGGGCTGTTTCTTCTGCCCAAAAGTAGTAGAATGCATCGTCCAGTAATGAGCTACAATTGATATTCACGATACAGACCATCTGTTCTGAAACATTTTATTTCATTGCCAACCTTTCCATTTAACAGGAGAAGAACACAATTGCCGACGACCAACACAAATAGGCCCTTCATCACTCTGAATCACTCAATCAAAGAAAGAGAAAAGAAGCAACTCAGGTTCGCCAAATGCACAAACTGCGGACGCGTAACGCCCTACCGACTCACTTCCCTGAAAGGAAAAAGGCTAATCTGTAAAGCCTGCAACAAACCGCTCACATTAACCCGCCTCTAACAGACAAGAAAAGCTTCGTCTTCACAGGACTCAACTATTTCTTCACATCCTTTGCCCAGTTAAGGGAGAATATACGTTCAAGCATTTTGTAAAATTTTCTTGACTAACCGAAAAAGCGAATCGACTGGTTTGGTCAAGATTTCTTGATAAAAAAGCTTTTTTATGCACACATGGGAAGGTACGGCGGATGCCTATGATGATGTTGACTGTTTGTTTTCTGACCAGTAGTTTTCCTGAAGTATGTTCTTTTGATGATCAGATGAGGTGGGTCATTTGAATCCTATCACGTATGCTTTACGGGAAATCAGGCGACGAAAATATAGAACTGCGGTGAATATTGCAGGCTTTGTTATTGCCATCAGCACCTTAATCACGTTGGTTATGGCTGCGAGAGGCTGGGAAACCTGCACCACCGTCCCACTTAACAGCATTGGAACAGATATAATCTTCTTTTATACTGCGCCGATTACCCCAGTGGGCAGCGGCTGCTATATCGTGAATCATCTTTTCTCGTACCCCTTCAACCAAAGCCTCTTAACCGAGATTGAGAGTGTCCCTGAGGTTGAACTCGCTGTACCTATCTTGATGCATAGGCTACGGGCTATGGTCTTTACGGGAATAGACCCCTCAGAAACAGAAACGAATGCCGTATTGCCGAGCTCCGTTATTGAAGGAAGATACCTAAAGCCCGACGACGGGTACGTGGCGATTATTGACAAAGAATACGCTGTGCTGAACAATCTTACTTTAGGTTCGACAGTAAATTATGCGGCAGATTTTGAGGTTGTGGGCATCGTCGACGTTAGCGCAACCAACATCATGAAGTCCCACATATACGTGAATCTGCCCATTGTTCAGGAGGTTCTGCCGGAAAAGCCAATTGGCTTAGTGAATATGGCTCTTATCCGAACAGAAAGCCCAGACAAGGTAAAACAGACTGCTGCAGCGCTGGAAGAGAGGTGGCCTGATGCACGCACTATAACTGGCTCGGACTTGGCGGCTACAGCGGTTGGGGTTATCCAAATGAATGAAGAGACAGCATGGATAGTTTCGATTGTTTTAGCTGTTGTCGCTGTTTTTTTCATGATTAGGTCTCAGCTTGGTAACGTGGCGGAGCGCACTAGAGAGATAGGCATATTGAAGGCTATAGGCTGGAGCAACGGCAACGTGGTCAACCAGATTGTCACAGAGTCGCTGATACAGGGAGTCATAGGAGGCGCATTAGGCTGCGTTCTAGGTTACGTTTTCGCCTCTTACGTTCTTTCCACCATAGGCGGAGAGATTGGCGGAGCCCTAAAATTTGTTGCAGTAGACCCTGTGCTCCTC
>CAZJLG010000227.1:0-2964 GCA_964546665.1 uncultured Candidatus Bathyarchaeia archaeon | reverse complement strand
CCCGCTTTATCACGTCTGGTCTGCTGGGCGTATTGAAGATCTGAGGAAGATTAAGTGTACTTATTTCTTCACCTTTCAGATCAAAGACTTTAGCTGAAATCTTACCCATAACAATTCACCATTTTATCTTTGCATAGACTCCAAAGAGATGTAATTGATTGTTGGCGGAGCTTCAGGCATCTTTGTTGGAGGACGAACAGGATATCTCAGCCGTATAAGCCGTTTAGCTGGACCCGGAACGCTGCCATCCACAATAACGTATGTTCCTTTCACTTCGCCGTAATTCAGGAATCCGCCCTTCGGAGTAACGTCTTTTCCGTCAACGCCAATCTTTAGGATACGCTTGTTGTATTCTGTTCTTTGGTGGTAACCCATCTGGCCAGCTCTGGGCACAGTGTATAGAACTCTTGCGGGTTTCCACGGACCGATTGCAGCCACTCCCCTCTTGGTCTTCCGAGACTTGCGAGGCAAAAGCTTGATTCCCCACCGCTTCACGGGACCCTGGAAGCCTTTTCCCTTGGTTATAGCTACCACGTCCATGTAGTGGCCTTCTTTGAAGACGTCTGTAACTGAAACAGTTTTTCCCAGAAGACCCTTTGCGTACTCGATTTGTTCGCTGATTGAGCCGCCGTCAATCTTGATTTCTGAAATGTCCGGCTTCTTCTTGGGAACTGCGGCGAGTCTAGGCTGTGTTGCAGCCAAGAGACGGAACTCTGCTATTTCCTCCATGTTTTCTTCAATCTTTTTGAGGCTCTCTTCGGTGTTGAATTCTTCAGGTAAAACAAGGGCGCGGTCAAAGTCTTTGGGTGGATTCTTCATCCAAGCTTCAGTAAATGTGTGTAAGCCGTACTGGTCTTTTGTGTAGGCACGAATGGCAAAAACTAGGACTGGCGGAACATCCAACACTGTTGCTGGATGCGCTGCCTCTTTGCCTAAGCTCAGGGAGTTTGGCTTGTCCTCTGTCATCATAATGTGAGTCATTCCAGCCTTGTAGCCCATAAATCCAAGCATTGCTGGCCCCTCTTCCACTTTTGGCCAGAAACGTATTCTTCCAACTGTTCGTTTGGCGCGTCCCCTAGGTAAATAAGCTAATGAACCATGTCTAGGCGCGCTCTTTTTTCGGTGACCCATGTTAACATCCTTCTTGATGTGTTATTTCCAGTTCGTCTTTTCCAATAAGAACGTTTAGTTATAAAGATTGCTCTGGGCTAAACCGCATCAGGCTGAGAAACTACCTTTAAAGTGCTTACTTCAGAGTTTTGCACATTTTCGTGTCTTTGCAGAGTACCCTGTGTATCGCGGTTTCAGCTATTTCTGACCCTATTTCTGCGATTCTTCTAGCCCCCCAAATGAGGAAGCTTATCTGGGCAACGGCACAGGCTTCTATTGGCTTTTTGCCTTTGAAGTATTTGCTTACTGAGAAGTTCTTTCCATGCAGGTAGGCGGAGCTGCATACCCTTTCCTGTAGCATTTCTTCGGTTTGCTGAATTTCTTGGTATGCTTCTATTGCCTTGTTTGCCAGCTTAATGTCCATAGAGAAGAAGCTGTTTATTGCTTCGTGGCACATTCCGTATGCGCGTTCGTTGATGTCAACAATTTTTTGTATTAATTCTTCTCCTAGCCTTTCTTTGGATTGGTTCAAAGCAATGACTTTGTCTGCGGTTTGATGTGCCCAGTCAGCGATTAGCCGTAGATACTGGGCTATCAGCCGGTACCATATCAAGAGGGATGGGTTATCGATTTCCATTTGGCTGGCTATGCTCCTGTGTCGTTGGCAGCTGTTCAGTAGCCGAATTATGACCCAGAACATTGTGTAAGCTTCTTTGTCTCTGCGTATTGCCTCAGCTGCAAGCTCCGTATTGAAAACCGGTAGCGCATCTATCATCTCTTTGTGCATTGTGGAGCTGATTATGTACAGTCTTCTAAGCAGAGTGTTTATGGGAAACTTGGTTGTGTCGATAGAGCATTGGATCAGAAGCGAGTTGGGGGTTTCCTCCATTATGCCCATGCCCATCAGTTCGCGTGTGACTGTTCTGATTGTGTTTACCTGCTCGCTGGTTAGCCTGGTTGAGGAGATTATTCTGATGCTGTCGTGCCCAAGCGAGTAGATGCCCATTAGAGACCTGCCCAGCGTTTGGGGGTCTTTGCAGAAGTCTGCGTTTAATTCAACTATTGATTCAGGCTGTTCTTCGATTTGCTCTGCAGTCATCATTTTGAGTACGTTGCCTTCATCTTCTTCGAAGAATATGAGTTGCCCTTTTTTTAGTCCAACTTCTTTGACCCATTGGTTAGGAAGTGAAACTGCTAGGCTGGAGGATCCTACGCGTTGTACTTTTCTTGATTCCATGAGTTTTCCCTCTTTACGGTATTTACAGTAATAATGAGTATATATACTTTAGTACTTTAATCACAGAATGTATATACTCCGCCCTTCGATGTTATTATTCTCGAAGTGAGTAAAATGTTCAAAAACGTATCAATGTTAAAAACCGATGAGCAAGAAAACCCGAAAGACTACCATGTCCAGTGCGAGGGAAAGGAAGTCTGCGTTAAAACTAACAGAGACTACACCAAAACTCACATGTGGATAAAGAACACTCTTGAAGGCGATCAGAAAATTGGCGTAACCGATTATGCCCAGCAGCGACTAAGAGAAAAAGTCGGGCTAGTGGAAATCTTCAAAAACACTACAGTCGGCGAAGAAGTGGAAGTCGGAGAAGTCTTTGGCACCATCTATGGTCGACCCTGCGCCGACCTTGATGAAATGCGCTGCGAGTACGTTGCTTTTGATCTTATTGCCCCAATTAGCGGAAAAATCGTAGAAATCAACCAGCAAATCATGGACACTCCAGACCTCATAAACGCTAGCCCCTATGAGGCTGGCTGGATAGTAACGATTGCTCCAAAATCTAAGAGTGACTTAAGTCAACTCATCACCGCGAAAGCCTACAAGAAACTGCTTGA
>CAZJLG010000226.1:0-3003 GCA_964546665.1 uncultured Candidatus Bathyarchaeia archaeon | reverse complement strand
TTCTGTTGCTTGTAAAACAAGGCGTATAAGCTTTCCAGAGTGTCGCCAGACTTTTCGTCCCACTCGCCGATGATTATACGGTCCGGATGCAGCGTGTCATAGATTGCAGAGCCCTCACGCAAAAACTCCGGATTCATGCATAAACCAAAATCGGAGCCGCAACTCTTGTTTGACTGTTTCTCCAGAATCGGCTTAACCAGATTTTCTGTTGTACCTGGCAAAACAGTGCTCTTGACAACAACAAGATGATATCCTTCTTTTTTGCTTAGGGCTTTTCCGATTTCTGTTGCTGCTTCCTGTACCTGTCCCAGGTCACTGCTTCCGTCTGGTTTGCTTGGTGTTCCAACAGTAACAAACGTAACATCCGTTTCTAGGATAGCCTTCTCCAAGTCAACAGTGCCCTTAATTTTGCTCTGCTTTGTTGCTTTCCTGAGAGCCTCTTCTAGCTGGGGTTCATGAAACGGCGCTTTGCACTTGTTTATTGAATCAACTTTTTGTTGGTCCTTATCTGTCGCAACAATTCTGGCGCCTTTACTTGCAAACCCAGCTGCAGTGCAAAGACCTACATACCCCATCCCAACAATTGATATGTTCTGTTGACCCGACATTCTTTTTTCCTCAACAAAGGCTACTTTCTTTTGGTGGATTCCCATTAATTACATATATACTGTTTGTGCGATAAAACATGTTGGTAAGCGGGAAGCTCTATGATAAAAAAGGCAATCGTTTTGGCTGCAGGAAAAGGAACACGGCTGATGCCCTTAACTTTAGCTATGCCCAAAGAGATGATTCGGGTCGGCATTAAGCCAGTAATCGAACATGCAATCGAAGTTCTAAAAGCTGGCGGAATAACCGACATCTTAGTGGTTGTGGGACGCAAAAAAGAAGCAATCATGGATCATCTGGGCTCTGGCGAACGGCTTGGAGTTGACATTTATTACCGCATCCAGGAAACGCCAAAAGGTTCTGCCAATGCAGTTTATCATGGAAAAGACTTTGTTGGGTCAGACGATTTTGTGGTCATGTACGGAGACAACTACTTCAAGCCCTACACAGCCATAAAAAACGTTATCAAGTTGCACGAAACAAAAAATGCTGACGCCACGCTTCTTTTGCATCCTGTAACTGACCCCAGACGGTTTGGAATCGTAAAACTGGGTGCAAACGGTGAAGTTTTAGGGATTGTCGAGAAGCCAAGTTATGAAAAAGCAAAATCATTCAGTGCAAATGGCGGCTATCTTACGAGTGCTGGTTTGCTGGTTTTGAAGAGTAACGTATTCGATTTTATCCCAAAAACAAAGGCGGGTGTAAATCATGAAATCTGGCTCACTGATGTAGTTGAACTAATGAGAACAAGTGGAAGCAGTGTATACGGTCATGTTTTCAAGGGAAAACGGTACGACATTGGAACATTTGCTTCATTAAAAGAAGCCGACAAAATGGAACAGATGGAAAATCCGTGACTCTCTTTTTCTGTTCGCCGCTAGCTGGAGTTCACGTGTTGAAGTATCCTTTTTGAGTACTTTTCAGCTAATTTTTTCCTATCAAACCCTTTTTCAACAAACTTCCTTGCTTTCTTGCCTGCGGCAATCCTGAATCGCTCGTTTTCATAGATTTCTAAAATGGCTTTTGCCAGAGCATCTTCAGACATTGATGGCAAATTTATGCCTATTTCCTCTTCATTAATTACCTTGGCTAGTAGTGAGTCCTCTGGCGTTATGGATATAGTTGGGATTCCACAGGCGCTACTCTCAAAGAATTTGACGGCTACCTGACCTTTAGCATAAAAACCTGGCACAATACTTACGTCTGAAGCGGCTACAATCTCAGACAGTTCTTCTATTTTTTGGGTGCCCAAATAATTAACAGTGTTCTCTAAACCTAACTCCCTTGTAATCTTCATTACTTCTGGCACGTCTGGACCGTCACCAATCAATAACAGCTTCACTTTGTCGCGAAGGTCACCTTCAAGCTTAGCTAACGCCCTAACTACAACATCAAGCCGATAGTAATCACCAATAATTCCGGTGTAGACTACAACAAAATCGTCTGGACTTATTCCAAGTTTTTTTCTAACTTTGTTCTTGTTTATAGGCTCGAAAACTGTGACGTCAGCGCCGTTAGGAATTACTTCAACATTTTTTATGCCTCTTAACCTTAAATTGTGGGCAAAAAGGCTTGTTACAGTAACTACAAGGGGGCTCTTTTGGAGCAGTTTTGACATCAACGTTTTGACGAATGTGTAGCTCTTTCTGTGGAATGTCGATTCGTTTCGGTTAATTTCGTATTTTTCCCATTCATCTCTATACTCCACAACATACTTGATTCCTGTAACCCTGCATGCCATTATTGCACCTAGCCCCACATCCCCTGGTGGCATAGAAATCAATGTCACATCTGGTCTTTTAGCGCCCAACATAATTGCTGTAACTAAGAATGATGTTATAGTGTCAAAGACAAACGCCAATGGATTACTTGATATCATGTGCGGAATAATGTTATAGACAGTTGTTTCATCAACTGTTTTGCTCCCCCTTTTCCGCACTGTCTTAGGTGTGAAGGTTCCTAACACATCCACTTTGTTTCCGTTCTTGGTCCAACATTTTGCAAAAAACCCTATTCGTGTCCATGCGGCTCCACGAAAAGGATTTGATAAACCAAGAACCATTAAAATTTTCAACTTTGCTCTCCGACTATTTTTGATTGCACCTGCAGTGAATTGGAGATTCATGAAATCATCTTTGCGATGAAGTGAGATTTGTCTTCTAAATGATTGTTGTCGCTATTTAGTTTTACTATATACAATACTTTGCTGGTTAATCTTTTTATTTTGCGCAAAAAACTGAAACTTTTCTGTTTGCATGCCCACTGAGCACATTACCCCTGTAAGACTAATTGACTATGTGTGAGATTCTCACGTTGAAAATCGTTTAGAAGCACACAAATTGTTTAGCGGATGACTTCCCGTTTCTTCCATCGCAGATTCTTGCTTCGGCATTTCCT
>CAZJLG010000225.1:0-3012 GCA_964546665.1 uncultured Candidatus Bathyarchaeia archaeon | reverse complement strand
TGGGTCTTCTTAAAAGAATAAAAATAGGGAAAATTAACAAAAACAACAACAATTTAATGTTACTGCAGTAAAATAAAACCTCGGTTAATTAAACTTGCGCGCACAGAAAGTAATAAAGCTTAAAAGTTAGTTAGCTCTTACATTTTTAGTATATCAAAAATGGCTGAGTGTAAACTTTAAATGCAGCTATCAGTATATTTTCATAAAAAATCAGCAACAGCTGCTAATTCCGTTCATTGTTCTTCTGAATTGCCCATGAGCCATCGCAAACCGCAGAATTCAAGCTGAATCCTTCTCTGCAGCATCCAAACTTTAGTTTGTGCGCTTCAGCCAGCTCCTTCACGTTTTTCATCAAACTGAACCGCAGATCCTTAGGTAAATATGTGGAACGCCCAACTCTTTCTCCCTCACTGAAATACAGCGGCTTCAGTTTCTCCGTAGCCTCTGGAAACACGGCGCTGAGGCGTCTCCAGTTGTCGGGCTTCACCTTATATGACGAAGAGGTGACATGCAGCGCACCTAAATCTGCAACTGCCTCCAAAAGCTCAGCCACGTCATCATTAACGAAGGGAATAACAGGGTCAATTCTCACGGTGGTGGGGATGCCAGCATTCACTAAGCTCTCTATTGCCGTTAGTCGCCTCGAAGAGACAGGAGCGCCAGGCTCAAGCCTTCTAGAGAGGGCATCATCAGCGGTGAGAACTGTTACTGAAACCACGCAGGGAACTTTCTGCAGGATATCAATGTCTCTGACTGCCAAATCAGATTTTGTGACTATCTGGAGCCTGCAGCGGCTGTCCGCCAATATTTCTAAGCATTTTCTGGTTAAACCAAGTTTTTGTTCCAGCCGCGGGTAAGGGTCCGAGGAGTTAGATATGGAAACCAGCTCACCACTCAATCGTGCAGCCTCTTTTTTTAGTCTGGGCAGCAGGTTCTTTTTGGGTCTGCAATCATGAAAGTTGGGTATGTATGAGGAAGCGTAGCAGTAGAGGCAGCCGTGGTCGCATCCTGTGTAGGGATTAAAGGTCAACTTGTCTGGGCACGTGCACAACGGGGAGTTCCAGGGGTCAAAAACGGATAGCAACATAACCAAGATTCCAGCAACAAAAAATATGAAACAGCCGCTTATATGTCAATTTACTTTCATCCAAATTCGCATAGAATCAAAACCGAAGGTTACTCAGCCTGCTCTTTTTTTTCACTTAACTCGGCTAATCGGTTATCTATGACCTTCAACTCTTCCTGCAGCATCTTAATCATGTGCTGGAGGCGTTTACGTTTCATTTCAAGAGCTTCCAGCCTGCTCTTCGACTTTTTGTCGAGAAAAGGTGAAAACGGATTTGGCACTCGCGGCATCGCCACTGTTTTAGGATTCAAATCCAGCACCGCTTTCGCATACTCCTCGAACATGGAGTTCATGCTTTCGGCAATCTGATTATGCTTCAGAAGGGCGCGGTCAAGAATGAGCTTTCCAGACTCTGTGAGGCTGTAGATTTTTCGTTTTCTTTTCTGAGGACCCCATTCGCCCTTTATGTACCCCGCCTTTTCTAGGCTTTGAAGTATCGGGTAGACGCCTCCGGCGGTTGGTTTCCAGAAGCCTGTTGTTCTGTCTTCAACTTCTTTCATCATTTCGTAGCCGTGACAGGGTTTTTCGCTTAAAAGAATGAGTAATGCGATGCGCATGTAGCCTTTCTGTGACTCTTTAAGCCATTTTTTGGCTGTCTCTTCTTCGTGGTGGTGGTGCATGTTCTTCAGCTTTCTTAGATATAAAAGTAATATTTATATTTTGGTGCGATATATTGCAGTGAAATATATTGTGGCGGGCAAGGTTTATATGAGACAACACAAAGATAAAACTACGAGAACTCGTAGTTTACGAATGCTCGTAATTTCGGGACGTGTGAAACCATGAATACCGAAGAAAAGGTTGCCTCTAATCAAGTCGAGGTGAATAATCAATGGAAAACAACTCTATGATTGAAGTGAAGAACCTCACGAAAAAGTTTGGCGATTTCACAGCAGTTGATAACATTTCGTTTGATGTTAAAAAAAGCGAGGTTTTCGGTTTACTTGGACCAAACGGAGCAGGCAAAACAACGACCATACGAATGCTCTCCACATTAAGTAGACCCACAGATGGCACAGCCACAATCGGCGGATACGACATAGTAAAGAAGGACAACAAAGTCCGTCAACTGATTGGACTAGTTTCCGAAAAGATGATAATGTATGACCGCTTGACAGCAGAAGAGAACCTGCGGTTTTTTGGAAAACTCTACAGCATACCAAAAAACACTCTCAACGAAAGGATTGATGAGCTGCTGGAGCTGGTTCAGCTTACCAAATGGAAGGACTCCAAAGTTGGCACGTTCTCGACAGGCATGAAACAAAGGATGAATGTGGTCCGAGCGTTACTCAACATGCCCAAAGTGCTGTTTCTTGATGAACCCACACTAGGGTTAGACCCACAATCCACTGTTGAAATTAGAGAGTTCATTAAGAAAATCAACAAAGAAAACGAAACAACCATCATACTCACTACGCACATGATGAATGAGGCGGACATACTCTGTGACCGCATAGGCATAATTGATCATGGAAAAATCGCTGCGCTTGACACCTCAACAAACCTGAAAAAGCTTATTTCAGGAGATGACGCAATAGTGCTGAAGCTGGAGATTCCGAACCTTACCAAAAAGTTGGTCACGAAGATTCAGTCTTTGGATTGTGTCAAGTCTGTTTCTCAGGAGAACGCTGCTCACCTCAAGATTCATGCAACAGGCGACGAGGCATTCGATATAATAATTGATACTGTAAGAGCAGAGAAGGCAAAGTTAAATTCGGTTGAGAATCTTCAGCCCACACTTGAGGACGTTTTCTTGCAGATTACTGGACGCGATATGAGGGATAAGGCGGACCAGAAGATACAGATGCCTAATCATGGACGTTTTAGAACGCAACGGAGGATAAGGTGATAGAAATGGGAGCAAAACACATGATGTCTAATAGTTT
>CAZJLG010000224.1:0-3019 GCA_964546665.1 uncultured Candidatus Bathyarchaeia archaeon | reverse complement strand
AATCAGCTTCCCTATTCAAAGCGGCAACCCAATGCGGAGCCATAGCCGCGAATGCTAGAGGCGAAGAAACTGAGGCGTTGGCTGAGTTTGGAGAAAACTTCGGTTTAGCCTACCAGATCAAAGATGACCTCTCAGATGTAATCGCACTTGAAGGCACAATCCCTCAGGACATCAACGAATTTCGGGCAACCTTGCCAATCATTCACTTCTGTGAAGTTGTAGAACCAAATGTCAGAAAAGCATTCTTTGAAGCTGTTGAAACCGTTAAGTCGAAAAGTTCTGCGGAAAAAACAATGTTTCTTGACAGGCTACATAGGGACCTCGAAAGGACAGGATCTTTACAGTATTGCACCGACAGGATAAACCAGTACATTGACAACGCCATCAATAGCTTGGCGCCTTTGAGAAAAAGCCGTTACAAAACTTATCTCATTCAAATGGCAAATTCGCTAAGGCCAAGATGAGCATGAAGAGAGGGTAAACAAAGAAACTCTAGTTTAGTCGCTCTTCTATTTTGGAGTTTTTCGAGCGCATTGCGGTGTTCATGTAGAAGCCGAGCAGAATTGCAAGCATCGTACCTCCGACTGCTGTAATGCCGAGATAGGCGGAGGTCAGCGAACTTGACGTTGTCACAGCATCGATAGAGATGGCTCCTCCAATTGCGGAGGGATAAATTAGAAACTGAAGGGAGAATATTATGATGCTAAGAAGTGTTATGAATATTGCCTTGTTTGACACTATAGCCGCGGTCTTTTTAGATATCAGGAAGAGAACTCCGGCAAGCAGAGTGAGAGCAACAGGTATCAACATCAGAACTGAGACAAACGACGGAGAATACAGGTAGTAGGCAAGAACTGAGACGCCAATGCCTGCCCCAGTCAAAGGAATAACAAGTTTCTTCATAGACTGAAGCGAAAAGAATACTGGTGCAACGCCTACACCTATGCCCAGCGTGCCTACCACAAAAAGAATGGACCCTGGGGAAGAAAGCCAAGCCGCGAGTGAAAATGTTTTCTGAGAAAAGTTAACGCCTGCGCCGCTGATCAGGGCTGAGAGAATGATTAGGACAGTAATGCCCAGAACCAGAGTAGAGACGGCGTAAAGCTTGAAGAGCTTTTCTTTATCAAGCCACTTTCGTTTGATTATGAATTCTGCGAAAACTATAGAGGCGTTCCTTGCAACAATCAGAATCAGAAAGACGGTAAGCAACGGCGCAAAGATTGAGGCGATGGGAACCAAGAGAGTGGGATAAGCGAAGTCTCCTGTTACCACGACAAGCGCCGCGAATGTGCCTGTCACTTCCCAGATGGGCACAATGTATTCAAGAACCTTTGATTTTGCCTGTTTCCAAAAAAGAAGCAAAATGACTGCACCCATCAGCTCGGTTATCAGCAGAGAGGCAAAGATAGAGAAAACTGCGAAGTATATCTCAAAGACAACATTCAACAGTTACACCTCCGTCCCGCTGGCGCCTTCTGGCTGTGTCTCTTCCTTAGACATGGAACTAGAATTAAAGACCCGCGAGAAGAAGTAGAAGGTCAGAGGCAGCAGGATAGCATAGAATATGATTATTAGAATGCCTGGAACCAGAAAACCTCCGCTATAGTTGGCTGCTTCTTGGGTAGTCATGACATTGTAGATTATCCACGGTTGCCTGCCAACCTCTGCTGTCACCCACCCCAACTCCATAAGCATGAGGGCGACAAATGCGAGGGGAATCCAGCTGTAGAGAAAGAGTTTTGACTCGTATGGTTTCTTTTTCAAGACTGCCCACTCGACAAAATATGCTAAAAAGAATAGCCCGAGAGAAAAGCCTCCGAGAACCATTATGTCGAATGTTATGTGTACATAGAGTGGAGGCCAAGTTGAAGATGGAAATTGTGACAGCCCTGGGAGATGTGTGATTCCAGTTTCAATCTGCACAAGGAATGATTGCAGGTGAGGAATCTCGATGTAGCCTTGGAGTTGACCGTTCACTAAAGTGCCAAACAATTTTTCAGGCAAGTCATTACCCGGCACCGGATTCAACTCGATCGCTGAGTACTTTAGTGGCTGAAGTTGGAGTAACGTCGTAATCTCGTTCATGCCCGTTAAAATCGCCAGTACTATCATTCCTATCGCAAGTGCTGAGGCGATTTTCAACCCTTTTGTCAGCATCTTTTTTTCTTCAACGTCTTTTGATTTGATGTAACGCCACGCGAAGTAGCCTCCAACGAGCATCACACCCGCAAACAGCACCGTCGGAAGCACATGGGCGACCTCGGCTAAGGTTGAAGATGTAAGGAATGGCGCCCAAGCATCGATTCCTGTGATATTTCCGTTCTGAATGAAGGCAGCTGTATCAAATCCGTTGGGCGTGTTCATCCAAGCATTGAGCATGGTGATGAGTACGGCTGAAAGCAGTGCTCCTGTTGCAATGAGGATTGATAGAAACCAGTGCTTGTACCTGCTGAAATAGTCGGCGTAGTAGATGTACATGACTAGCGCGATGGTTTCCAAGAAGAACGCGAAGACTTCTACATAAAAAACTAATATTGCACCAGTCTGAGAAACGAGTGTCATGAAGGTGGGGAACAAGGTCACAAGCTCCACTGCCATCACTATGCCGCTGGCTGTTCCTATGCCGAAGATTATCGCAAACACCTTGGAAAGCCGTTTTGATAGGGCGCTGTAGTATTTGTCGTTTCTGCGGATCGAGATGAATTCCGCTATTGAAATTATTACAATCAGGGCTATGCTCAGTGAAACAAGTATTATGTGAGATGCGATTGTGAAGGCAAAAAGGAATCTGCCAAAAAGTAGGATAAGGTTACTGTTATCCAGCAAAACCATCACAACTGCTATTTCTATAAGGCGAATCTAAATAAAACTATTGCCAGCATCATTAACTATAACAGAAAAACGCTTGTTTCAATTCAACTTCTGTTTATGCGCGTTCTGTTAAATCCGTGAACACATATTTATTCCGATTAAGCACTAGTTATTGTGCCGGATGACGAAAAGGCATTAGCTTGACGTT
>CAZJLG010000223.1:0-3024 GCA_964546665.1 uncultured Candidatus Bathyarchaeia archaeon | reverse complement strand
TAGTCAAGTTCAGGACATTGCCGTTCTTGTAGCCCATGACCTTAATGTCTTCGCCACTCATAGGGAACCGTTTCTTGAATTCCTTAGAGTTCATGTATCGTTCAGTGGTCAAAACCATGTTTTCTGTGCGGGTTAAGGGTGCATAACCTACTGCTGCTGAAGTGTCGTTAGCTCCAAACATGCAGGTTCCACGTTTGAAAATGTCAGTGAGTCCCTGTGAGCCATGTCTGATGGCGATTTGGTATTTCATGTGTTTTTCGGGGTCGACAAATCTGATGTTTTCTTTCAACCACTTTTTGGCTGTGTTGATGGCAATATCTTCAACAGGAATCTTTTTTCCGTTGGCTTCAAAGGTTGCTCGGTCCCCAAAAATAAGAAGCATTGGTTTGTTCACTACGCCCCCTCCAAACTTGCATTCAACATCTCCTGCAACAAGCAGAGACTTGTCGGTGTTGTGATGCAAGATTGCTCCAAATTCTTTCAGGTAAGCTTTGCTTAGTTCCACCGAAACTTGGTCCATTATGGCGTCACACATGGAGTCAGGGTGACCGACACCTTTTCTTTCTACAATTTCGATAGGCTGTTTCTCAAGAGGTGTCCGTTTCGAATCGTTAACAAGTATGTTCCGCAATAAAAACACCTTGACGAAAGGCTATCACCAACAATTCATATATACCTTACTATAATACGGGCGGCAAAGACATAACCGCAATATTATACCAACCCAGAAACATTTACGCCACAACAATTCCCCCGTAGGACAGAACAGCAAATTGTGCCCACGCCAGTTTTGCGTTAAAATTGTAGTAAACATTGATAAATAGGACATGTGAATAGTGGAAAATATGGTCGAACAGTTAAAAGAGGCATGCGGAGTTTTCGGAGCAAAGAACTTCGAAAATAAACCTGTGTTTCCCTACGTCTACTGGGGACTACGAGCACAGAATCACCGCGGCCACCAATCCCACGGATTCCTAACCTTTGACGGAACATTCCACAGCAACAAAGACTTGGATTTGGTTCCGAAAATAAAACAAGAGAAAATCCAGCAGTGGCTAACCGATCTGCCAGGCTCCGTTGGATTGGGACACGTCAGATACTCTACGTCTGGCGGAACCGATTACGAGTCACTTGTAAAAAGCACTCAACCAATTCTGGAGAAGCGGGGAGAACGAGAGGTTGCAATAGCCTTCAACGGCAACATAGTTAACACTCCAGAAATAATTAAAGAAATACAGCAAGAGTACCCGAACTTCCGCTTCAACTACGACGCGGAGCTTATCTCCAGAAAACTTCTACGAGGCGGAAAAGACAGTGACCTTGCCTCCTCCGTGAAGAGGTGCATGAGAGAAATGGAGGGCGCCTTCTCCGTGGCTGGAATGAACGAAGAAGGAGAACTGTTTGCCTTCAGAGACCCCTGCGGAATAAGGCCTCTGTGTTGTGGATGCAGCAAAGACCGAAAAACCTGTGCGGTCTCCTCAGAAACCGTAGGCTTAGACATCAACAGTTTCGAGTTCGATTTTGAGGTAAACCCTGGAGAACTTGTAACAGCCACAAAGGACGGCTTCACACGAAAACAGTTGGTTTTCAGCGAAAAACGGGCATTATGCGCCTTCGAGTTTGCCTACTTTGCCAGACCAGACTCTAGGCTGGGAAACAGGTATGTTTACGAAGTTCGAGAAGAGTTTGGAAGAAACTTTGCTTGGGAATACCCTGAAACCACCAGCAAAGTGGATATGATTATGTCTATGCCTGAAACAGGCAACGACGCGGCCTATGGCTATCATGAGTTGACTGGAATAAGGTGGGAAAGAGCCTCAAGGAGGCACAGGTATGTGGCTGAGAGAGCCTTTATTCTGCTCAGTAATGAACGATTCAGCACCATAGACAGGAAAATCAACATTGTTGACCATAAGTTGGCTGGAAAAAATGTTGCGGTTGTGGATGACAGCATAGTCAGGGGCGACACCACCAAGGTTGTGGTTAACAAGCTGCGGCAGATGGGCGCCAAAAAGGTCTACCTTTTCATTACTTTCCCCAGAATAATTGGTCCCTGCTTCTATGGAGTGGACATGGCAACTTACAGGGAACTAATTGGGTCACAGCATGACGCTGAGGAGATTGCGGCGATAGTGGGCGCTGACGCGGTGAATTACCAGTCAGTGGAGGGGCTAGTCAAAGCCACGGGTCTAAGCAGAGACGACCTGTGTTTGGGTTGCATCACAGGAAAGTATCCTACGCCTATGGCTCAAAAGTTGGCAGATGAAATGAAGGAACGTTTCGAGAACGGATACACCGAACAGGGGAGAATTTACGAGGCTGCCATCAACTAAGCCAATTAACATGCTTGTATCATACACGTTCAGGTGAGCCCTTGATGGAAAAAGTCGGCATCTTAGTAATTTCGTACGGCTCAAGAGCAGCCGCCATGATAGACGCTTTTGTCCGCAGCGAAGAATATGCCCCAAAATTTTACATTGTTGACAAACAGCGGAACCCCTTCAACGTGAAACATGCAGAAAAACACACAGTTATTCCAGACTTGAACCTAACTGAAATCACGAAGTTTGCAAAAAAACACAGAGACCAAATTGACTTCGGAATAGTTGGTCCAGAAAAACCAATCATCGCAGGCGTACGCGACATGGTCGAAAAAAAGACAGGCATACAGATGATCTGCCCAACCAAACAATACGCCATTGAAGCAAGCAAAATCGCTCAACGCAGGCTCTTCCAGAAGGTTGCTCCAGAAGTTAATCCAGAATTCAAGGTTTTTGACCCCAAAGACTACAGCAGCACAGCACAAGTCAAAAAGAGCGTGTACGCGTGGCTGAAGGAACTCAACAACGAGGTTGCTGTGAAGCCTGACAGGGCAACTGCAGGAAAGGGCGTCGGAGTGTGGGGAGACCACTTCAACACGCCAGAAGAGGTTTTTGAGCATTTTATGTCCAACTATGAGCATGGTCCAGTGATAATCGAGGAGAAGGTTGAGGGCGAAGAATCCAGCTTCCAAGCCTTCTGTGA